>NZ_JAZVJO010000489.1:0-51835 GCF_059453735.1 Peribacillus sp.
AATGATGAGTTTTTAGCAATGAGGCCAATTATGAGAAGCATAAGTAAAAATACATAAGGACCATACATCTAACATTCCTCCATAAACCGAACTCTTGTTATTTTAACATAGCAAAAGGGGCAAGTATTCGTAAAAAACCCGTCCCTATTTATCTGCTTTAAAGAAACTAGTCAGATAATTGACCTTTCTTTTATCTTGAAGCCTAGTTACAATAAACTATATAGTTAAAGAGCGATTACAAAGGGGGAAAAAAGCATGAATCCCGTATACATTTATCGGTTCGTCCGTTTTTTCGTTGCCATCGGAATTGTCGTATTAGGCGGGGTCGCATTGTTTTATCTCTCAACCTACACATATCCCTTTATCATCGCTATATTCATCGCCTTTTTCATGAATCCACTGGTTAATTTTTTTGAAAAAAAAGCCCGAATGCCAAGAGGGCTTGCTGTCCTCGTTTCTCTACTTCTTATTCTTTCTATCTTTGCCGGTTTAATTACTCTTCTTGTCGTGGAAATTGTCTCTGGAGCAAATTATTTAGGAGAAGTTGTCCCTAAACACCTTGTCACAGTTGTTGATTATATTGAAGACCTTATTGTTCAACAGATTTTGCCTCTCTATAACCAAACAGCTGCTTTATTTAAAAATCTAGACACTGGGCAGCAAGACACAATTCTTGATAATATACAAAATGTTGGACAGACCATTGCTACAACAGCCGGTAATTTTATTCAGTCATTTTTTCAGAATATCCCCGGTATTATAGGTTGGATTCCCAATACGGCAACTGTCCTGGTTTTTTCTGCACTTGCCACTTTTTTTATCAGCAAAGACTGGTACCGCCTATCAAATTTAAGTAACAAACTCCTTCCTGATAAGGTCTATGTAAGTACTATCCGGATCATTAAAGATCTGAAGCGTGCATTATTCGGCTTTATAAAAGCCCAATTTACTTTGGTATCGATCACGACTGTTACCGTATTAATCGGACTGCTCTTCCTCAAAGTGCGTTATTCAATAACCATTGCACTTATTTGTGGACTGGTTGATATTGTTCCCTACCTTGGGACAGGCACTATTTTTATTCCATGGATTATCTTTGAATTTATTTCTGGAAATACGAGTTTAGGAATAGGACTTTCCGTCTTATATACCATAGTCATTGTCCAACGACAGCTAATCGAACCAAAGGTTTTATCATCAAGTATCGGGCTCGATCCTCTTGCTACATTAGTCGCCCTTTTTGTTGGCTATAAGATGATTGGAATTCTCGGACTTATTGCCGGTCCAGTCACACTTGTTATTATCAACACCCTTCAAAGAGCAAATATTTTCAAAGATATTTGGTCATTTATTATAGGGAAGGATGGTCGCAGGGATAATCTATAAGACAAAATAAAAACTGCCCGGATAGGTGTCCGGGCAGTTTTTATTCACTTTTTAGTGTTTAGACGTTTCAAATTGTTCTGCTTCTGTGGATCCTTTTAGCGCGGTTGTCGAGGAATTTCCCCCAGCAACTACCTGTGCGACTTCATCAAAGTACCCCGTACCTACTTCACGTTGATGCCTTGTTGCTGTGTATCCATATTGTTCACTCGCAAATTCTGCCTGTTGAAGTTCAGAATAAGCAGCCATGCCGCGATCTTTGTACTGACGTGCAAGCTCGAACATTCCGTGATTCAAGGCATGGAATCCAGCAAGCGTTACAAATTGGAATTTATAGCCCATTTTCCCTAGTTCTACTTGGAAGTTAGCAATCGCTTCATCATCTAATTTGGATTTCCAATTAAAGGACGGTGAACAGTTATAAGCAAGCAGTTTACCAGGGTGCTCAGCATGGATGGCTTCAGCAAACTGGCGTGCTTCTTCAATGTTTGGCTCAGATGTTTCACACCAAATCAGATCCGCATATGGTGCATAAGCAAGTCCTCGTGCAATGGCTTGATCAATTCCTGCTTTAGTCCTGTAAAAGCCTTCAGGTGTCCGTTCTGAACTTTCGATAAATGGTGCATCAATAGGATCGATGTCGCTTGTAATCAGGTCCGCTGCATTAGCATCCGTACGGGCCACAAGAATGGTCGGTACACCCATAACATCTGCTGCAAAACGAGCAGCAATTAAATTGCGTACTGCCGTTTGAGTAGGCAGCAAGACTTTCCCCCCAAGGTGACCGCATTTTTTCTCTGAAGATAATTGATCTTCAAAGTGAACGCCTGCAGCTCCCGCTTCAATCATACTTTTCATTAGTTCAAACACATTCAGTTGTCCGCCAAATCCAGCTTCAGCATCGGCAACAATCGGGGCAAACCAATCGATTTCATCGTTCCCTTCCATGTAATCAATTTGGTCTGCACGTTGGAGGGCCTGATTGATACGTTTAACCACCTGTGGAACACTATTAGCAGGATATAAACTTTGGTCCGGATACATATTACCTGAGAGATTAGCATCCGCTGCTACTTGCCAGCCGCTCAAATAAATCGCTTTCAAACCAGCCTTTACCTGCTGCATAGCTTGGTTACCCGTTAATGCGCCAAGTGCATTAATAAAGTCCTCAGTATGAAGCAAATTCCATAGCTTTTCTGAACCTTTTCGGGCAAGGGTATGTTCAATATCAATCGAGCCTCTTAAGCGAATTACGTCTTCAGCTGTGTACGGGCGTGTAATCCCATTCCATCTTTCATCACTATTCCAATTTTGTTCTAATTGAGCTGCTCTTTGCTTTTTCATTTTTCAATTCCTCCTATTAGGTTTAGTAAAATTATTCTACGTATGAATCATTTCCGCTGTCCTATTATCGAGCACGAAAGCACGGCGCTTTTCACATGTCTCTCTAACTAATGAATGTATATTCATTAAAGAGGTAAGTCCACCTACGAATCTAGAAATCTTACTAAGCTGTACGCCTATGCAATGCTCTTTAAGCTCATAAAGAATCTCGTCCGTCTCCATAGCCGCATTGCTATTAATTACGGCAATCACTTTAATCGTTCCAAGCGGTAGTCTCTGATCATTCTGAGCGTAAACAAATACGTCACTCCAGAGCCTTGCTTCTAACGCATTTTCTATGGTCGGAAGATAAAAATAACGATTATGATGGAAAAAGTGATTGGCAAAATCATAGAAACTTGCTGATCTGAGATGTCCATCCACTTGCTCTTCTAGGTGCAGACCGCGCAACAATTTTTTACGTACAGCCATCTGCTTTATATCCTTTGGAATTCGGCTGACTGTCCAATCTCCTTCCCGGATAAGCTTGGTCTCACTCAGGAAGCTTGGTACTTGATTTCTTTGCTCATCGGTTGTATGACGCCGTTTAAGAAGCTCGAATCGCTTTTCCCCGAAATGATAATCAATCCGATTCAAGAATGCTAGCGCATCAGATGACGGAATATGTTCATACTCAGGTTTTTCTTCTGATTGTCCCCATCCCTTTGCATTTGTTTTCATGTAGCAGCTTCACTTCCCCTCAAGCTAATCCTTTTTGTTATAGTACAGTTATTTGTTTTCTTAAAAGTATTATATAACACAGTTATTGTTTTTGTCACCAGTTTTTATTTAAAAAATCTAAAAATTTACTTTATTCTGTTTTCCATACGTTAATAAGCCCCCACAGCACAGCTTCAAGGGTTGTAATAATCTAGCTAACATTCCCTTGAAAAAGTCTTCTGCACAGAAATGCTCTTCATTGCACGCACTAAGAGCGCACAAAAAATCCGGATGCAGTATGCAGCCGGATACGATCTATTGGATGATGGTGATAATCCCTTTATTCTTATTTTTATTTATTTTCTTTGTAATCCAGCGCATTAGCAGCGGCTTACAAAGTTTGCGTGTTGGCGGTAATATCAAAAGCAAGCCTGCAAGATCAGTAAGAAATCCTGGCAGTACTAATAAAATCCCGCCAATCATAATACATAATCCATTTATCATTTCATTGCCTGGCAGTTGACCTACGTTCATTTGAGCTTGTGCTCTTCGTAGAGTTTCCAACCCTTGCTGTTTCGCTAAATATGCACCCACGATTCCCATTAATAGGAGGGCGAATAATGTAGCCCAGAACCCTATTACCTTTCCGGATAACAGCAGTATGATAATCTCAATCACTGGAAAAGCAACGATTGATAATAAAAGATACTTTGGCTTCATTCTTTAGAACAACCCCTTATTTGGCTTGTATATTCATTATACTTCATCACCAATGAATTATTCTAAGAATAGTAACTATAAAAAAAAGCAGCGGGGTAATATGCCCCAACTGCAGATTCATTTTAAAACTTATAGTACGTTTGAATGGCCATTATAGATAATGCCTCTTGAAGCATCTACTGTAATACTTTGACCATTTTTAAAGATCGTTGTTGCATTATCTGCTCCAACAATTACTGGAACACCTAGATTGACACCTACAACTGCGGCATGGCTGGTTAAGCCGCCTTCTTCAGTGATAAGAGCCGAACATTTTTCGATAGCAGGCATCATATCTTTATCGGTAGCAATCGTAACAAGAACATCGCCTTCTTCACAGTTAGCATTCGCTTCAGCAGCTGATCTAGCCACTACAACTTTTCCTTTTGCTGATTTACGTCCGATACCTTGAGCCTTTACTAGGACATCGCCTAACACATGAATTTTCATAAGATTGGTTGTACCCACTTCACCAACAGGAACTCCTGCAGTTATAACAACTAAATCACCATGAGTAACTAAACCAGAGTTTAAGCTTACATCAATGGATAGATCAAACATTTCATCAGTAGTTGCTGTTCTTTCGCCAACTTGTGGATAAACTCCCCAAACTAATTCTAATTTACGTGAAACATGCTCATTAGATGTAACAGCGATAATTGGAGCTTTTGGACGGTATTTTGAAATCATTCGAGCTGTATGTCCACTTTCTGTTGATGTAATAATGGCAGATGCTTCAAGATTCAACGCAGTATGAGCCACAGATGAACCAATCGCATCCGTCACATTATGACGATTATCTTTGCTTCTCTTCGATAAAATTCCACGATAATCTAATGCAGATTCTGCTCTTGATGCAATGTTGTGCATTGTTTGAACAGCTACAACTGGATATGTTCCTGCAGCTGTTTCACCTGAAAGCATGATTGCATCTGTACCATCAAAGATAGCATTCGCTACATCACTAGCTTCTGCACGAGTAGGACGCGGGTTACGCTGCATGCTGTCTAGCATTTGAGTTGCTGTAATAACCGGTTTTCCAACTGCATTACATTTTTTGATTAATTCTTTTTGAACAAGTGGTACTTCTTCAGCTGGAATCTCTACTCCAAGGTCTCCACGAGCAACCATTAATCCGTCTGAAACTTCAAGAATTTCATCAATGCGTTCTACGCCTTCTTCATTCTCGATTTTCGGAATAATATGGATATGTGATGCATTATGATTTGCCAACAATTCACGAATTTCTAACACATCAGAAGCCCGGCGTACAAATGATGCCGCGATAAAGTCAATTCCTTGTCCAATACCAAAGATAATATCGTTTTGATCTTTCTCTGTAATACCTGGTAATTTAACTGAAACACCAGGAACGTTAACACCTTTTTTATTCTTCAATACACCAGTATTTAGAATTCTAGTATGAAGTTCTCTGTTATCACGATCAATTTTCGTTACTTCAAGGCCAATTAAGCCATCATCAAGAAGAATTTTTGACCCAACCTCGACATCATCAACTAATCCTTCGTAAGATACTGAAAACTTCTCTTTTGTTCCTAGAACTTCAGTCATTGAGATGATAATATCATCTCCAGCTACAAGCTCCATCGTTCCGTTTTCCATTTGATGCGTACGGATTTCCGGGCCTTTAGTATCCAGTAAAATGGCAACTTGTTTGCCCGTTTTTTCAGCTGCTTTACGAATATTTACAATTCGTGCTGCATGTTCTTCATGGTCACCATGAGAAAAGTTAAGTCGTGTTACGTTCATACCTGCTTCGATAAGTTCTACTAATTTTTCTACACTTTCACTTGCTGGTCCGATAGTACAGACGATTTTCGTTTTACGCATATTTTTTTTCCTCCAGTTAGGTTACATTCAGACTGCTTTTATATTGACAGTTCTGCTGATAAATCAAACATTTTTTTATCAATGGTGTGTTTTTGTTCTAACACTTCAACAATATCATAATCAACCAATTGATTCTTTTCAATTCCAACAGCACGTCCGCCTTTACCTTCCAATAACAATTCAACTGCTCTAGCACCAAGTCTGCTAGCTAGAACACGGTCACTTGCTGTTGGTGAACCTCCACGCTGAACATGACCAAGAACGGTTACACGCGTTTCAAATTCAGTTAACTCCTCTATTTGACGAGCAACATCCACAGCACTGCCAACACCTTCTGCGACAACAATAATACTGTGTTTCTTGCCGCGGTCATGACCACGTTTTAACTTGGTAACTAAATCATCAGCATCATACTTAAATTCAGGTGTTAAGATCGTTTCTGCTCCTCCTGCAAGACCAGCCCATAAAGCAATATCCCCTGCGTCACGACCCATAACTTCAATTACGTATGTACGCTCATGTGATGTGGCCGTATCACGTATCTTATCAATTGCATCGATAACCGTATTTAAAGCTGTATCAAAACCGATGGTAAAATCAGTACCTGGTATATCGTTGTCAATCGTACCAGGAACCCCCACACATGGGTAGCCTCGTTTAGTCAATGCTTCTGCTCCACGGTATGATCCGTCACCACCAATAATGACTAGACCTTCAATTCCGAATTTATTTAATTGTTCTATTCCTTTTAGTTGACCTTCTTCTGTTTTAAATTCAAGGCAGCGGGCAGAGTGAAGAATGGTACCTCCGCGGTGAATGATATCCCCAACAGAACCGATTTCAAGAGGGAGTATTTCCCCTTCCATGAGTCCTTGGTATCCATGATAAATTCCAAATACCTCTAAATCATGATAAATTGCTTTTCTGACGACAGCACGTACGGCTGCATTCATTCCCGGAGCATCTCCTCCGCTTGTCAATACACCTATTTTTTTCATAACAGCTCACCTCTTTGTGGCATGGGAATTCCACAAATATTCATAACCTTCATGAATTTCCAATTGCCGAATGTATATATCACTTCTTATATACTATTGCCCTTTAAGACTACATTATTTATCAGGAAAATTGAAGTAAAATCCCTTACGAGGACAAGCGTATATATCACTTTCTAAGGGTTTACTATTGGTAGAAATCTCTTCTTAGCACGATTATTTTTTAAAAAAATTAGATTTGGTCTAATGTAACCGTTTTATTCAGGTATTTTGTCTATAAAGTTGATTTTTTATCCCAAAAAAAGCCGCAAAAATAAATTGTGTACTGAAAATGAATTTATTTTTTTCACTAAAAAAACGTACCACCCACCGGCAGTACGTGTGAAATCAGGTAAATAGTCCACTCTTAACTGGTTCTTCATTCATTGAATATGCGCCAATTTTCTTATATTTAGCATACCGCTGGTTAACAAGTTCAGTAGGAGTCAGCTGCTCAAGTTCTGCTAAAGATTGTTTAATGACCGATCGAATGGATTCAGCTTGCAGGGCAAGATTTCGATGGGCGCCACCCATTGCTTCAGGAATAATTTCATCAATTACACCCAAACTATGAAGGTCAGGTGCCGTAATCTTCATCGTTTCTGCTGCTCGTTTCGCTTGCGAGGCATCTTTCCAAAGTAAGGCTGCTGCTCCTTCTGGAGAAATAACAGAGTACGTTGAATTCTCAAGCATATGTATTCTGTCTCCAACGCCCAAAGCCAATGCACCGCCTGAACCACCTTCACCAATGACAATACAAATAACGGGTACCTTTAACCCTGCCATTTCAAATAAGTTCCTGGCGATTGCTTCACTCTGGCCTCTTTCCTCTGCCGCCTTGCCCGGAAAAGCCCCTTTCGTATCTATAAAACAAATGATTGGACGATGAAACTTTTCAGCTTGCTTCATTAAGCGCAATGCTTTACGATACCCCTCTGGATGAGGCATACCAAAATTCCGCCGAATATTATCCTTCGTATCTTTTCCTCGTTGATGACCAATTACCGTAATAGGTTTGCCGTCAAATTGTGCAATTCCACCGACAATTGCTTCATCATCTCCGTAATTTCTATCTCCATGTAATTCAAGGAAATCAGTAAAAAGAATCGGAATATAATCAAGGGTTGACGGCCTTCCAGGATGTCTTGCCACTTGGACACGATCCCAAGGCTGTATATTTTCATAGGTTTCTGTTTTCAACAGCTCTAAACGGCTTTCCAGCTGTTCAATTTCATCTGTTAAATCCATGTCTGCATGTTTCGTCAAATGTTTCAGCTCATCAATTTTTTTTCTGAGCTCTTTAACCGGTTTCTCAAATTCTAATTCCCCGATCATACTCGTTCACCACCAGGTACATGAATTTTTAAGATATTGGTTAATGTATCCTTTAATTCTTGACGAGGTACAACCGCATCAAGTTGGCCGTGTTTCATCAAGAATTCAGCTGTTTGGAAATCTTCTGGAAGTTCTTCTCTGATGGTTTGTTCAATGATTCGTCTACCTGCAAACCCGATTAGGGCTCCAGGTTCAGCTAAATTAATATCACCAAGCGAAGCAAAACTCGCCGAGACGCCTCCAGTGGTCGGATGAGTCATAACTGAGACAATCAGACCGCCTTCATCACTAAACATTTTTAATGCAGCACTCGTTTTGGCCATTTGCATCAAACTTAACACACCTTCTTGCATTCTAGCACCGCCTGATGCTGTGAAGATAATGAAGGGAATTTTCTTTTCACATGCTTTTTCAATGGCACGGGTAATTTTCTCCCCGACAACTGAACCCATACTTCCCATTCGAAACTTTGAATCCATAACAGCAACAGATAGTTCATAACCAGAAATTCTTCCAATACCTGTTACTACGGCTTCATTCATCTTTGTTTTTACTTTATCTTTTTCAAGCTTTTCCATATAATCTGGAAAATCTAAAGGATTAACCGAAATCATTCCACGGTCCATTTCAACAAATCCGTCATCAAATAAACTATTAATTCGTTCATAGGCCGTCATCGGATGATGATAGCTGCAGTGAAGACAGACTTTCACATTTTTCGTTAGTTCTTTCGTATACATAATTTTCTTACAGCTAGGGCATTTAGTCATGATTCCTTCTGGCACATCCTGCTTATTCCGCTCAGTAGGAATCGTCGCATATTTCTTTTTCTTGGGTTTAGCAAATAAATCTTTAAGCAAGATGAATCCTCCCTTTACCACTCATGCTTTTCACCGTTTTACAGCAAAAAGCGGGTAAAAATAGTAGTTAACTATGTCAGTTTTTTGCTGACACCTTTCTAATTCTTTCTCGGTATATTTGTTCCGTCTGCGCTTTTTGGCGATGTCTCAGAGCAAGTGCGAGGTCGATGTAGCCCTGTATGTCTGCTTGAAGGAATTCAACTTGTGCAGCCTGTGCATAGGTATTAACAATACTCCACATTCTTTCCAAAAGCTTATTCGGATTCATTTCAAGAAGTTTTGCAAAAAAGGATTGGTCATCAAAATTGCCCTGTTCAGCCCATTTAGCAAAACTGTCAAGACTTTCATTTGATGCCTGGAGTAAAATAATTTGTATGCAATCTAATTCAAGAAGCTGCTTCGTTTCAGCTAAATCTTTCTTAACCTTTGTATTTTGGAGAAAAAAGGTTCCGAGGAGTTCTACTAGTTTATGCTCCTGAAAATCTTTAATAAAGGTTCCCTCTCCTCTTCTTGTCTCAATTAAGCCAAGAAGTTCTAAAGCACGCAATGCTTCACGTACAGAAGAACGCCCGACACTCAAGCGTTCTGAAAGTTCACGTTCTGAAGGGATTTTATCTCCTGGGTTTAATCCATCTATTTCAATCATATTTCTTAGCTTTTCTACCACTTCCAAGTAAATTTTAGATGTTGAACCATTCAAATTCGGTCATTCCTCACTTTTACCGATTAAGGCAAGTTTCCTTGTTTTTTCCTTGATGACTTCTGGATCCACCTGTAATCTAGCGACGCCGGTTTCCATTGCAGCCTTTGCCACAGCTGCCGCGACCTCTGGTGCCACTCTTGGATCAAATGGACCTGGAATTACATAGTCTGCATGAAGTTCAGCCGGCGTTATTAAGCCCGCAATTGCCTCGACAGCAGCAATTTTCATTTCTTCGTTGATATGGGTTGCACGAACATCTAAGGCCCCTCTAAAGATACCCGGAAAAGCTAGAACATTATTTACCTGATTAGGGAAATCAGATCGGCCGGTACCGACTACTTTGGCTCCTGCCGCCTTTGCTGTATCGGGCATAATCTCAGGATCAGGATTCGCCATTGCAAAAATGATTGAGTCTGTATTCATGGATGCAACCATCCGCTCACTCAGTGCACCAGCGACTGAGACTCCAATAAATACATCCGCACTTTGAATCACTTCTTCCAGACTGCCTTCCACACGATTACGGTTTGTTACCTTTGCAATCTGGTCCTTTATTCCGTTCATTCCGTATGTACGGCCTTCAAAAATGGCTCCTTTAGAATCACACATAATAATATCCCGGACACCATAATGGTAAAGCAGCTTTGTAATCGCTATTCCAGCTGCACCCGCACCGCTTGCTACGACTTTAATTTCGTTCATGTTTTTACCAACTATGCGAAGAGCATTAACCAAGCCGGCAACCGTTACAATGGCTGTTCCATGTTGATCGTCGTGGAAAACGGGTATATTGGTTTCTTTTTTTAATCTTTCTTCAATTTCAAAACAATTCGGCGCTGCAATATCTTCTAAATTGACTCCGCCAAAAGTCGGTTCAAGCAGTTTAACCGTTTCAATGATTTTTTCAACATCCGTCGTTTTAAGACAAATTGGAAAAGCATCCACACCTGCAAAACTTTTAAATAATACGGCCTTCCCTTCCATTACCGGCAGTGAAGCCTCTGGACCAATGTTCCCAAGACCAAGAACAGCCGTCCCATCTGTAACGACAGCTACAGTATTGCCTTTCATCGTATAATCGTAAACTGTTTCCGGCTTATCATATATTTCTTTACATGGTTCAGCCACGCCGGGTGAGTATGCCAGGCTTAAATCCTGCGCATTTTGGACAGCTACCTTAGAAACAGTTTCCAGCTTTCCTTTATGTATACGATGCATATGCAAGGCTTCTTCTCTTAATGTCAATGTCTTCACTCCTTGGGCTAGCCGGTAGTTGGAAAAAAGTCGGCTTTTTATATACTATCATAGTGGTCAGACCACGTTATCCTATTTGTTAATATAACATATCCATCCAGCTTGTAAATACTTTATTCTGTTTTGAGGACGATGTTCCCACTCCCTACAATTTCCTCAAGCTGTTGTAAAAGAGCTTGTGAAGGTGCTACCCAATCCCAAAGAGGAAGCTGGATATAGCGCTCTTCACTCGCATAATAAAGCATCACTTTTGTCATGCCCTTGTACTTGACCAACAGGCTTTTAATTTGCTGAAGCGACTTATTTGTTTGTTTAGCTGCCTCAATTTTAATAAACAATCGTCCGCTGTCCTTCACCATTTCCATACAGCTTTCCAGGGAATAAACGTCTTTAATGATCAATTGTCTTTTTCCATCACGCTCTTCTAGATTACCTTGAATCATTAAAATATTCCCAGCCTTTAATTCAACGGCAGTTTGCTTATACTGCTCAGGAAAAGCAACTGCCTCCATGTCTCCGCCTTCATCACTAATGGTGAAAAAGGCCATCACCTCACCCTTTTTTGTTCGAATGCTTTTTACTGTTGATACATAAACACCCAGCAGGATTCTCTTTTCACTTTGCTCAAGCGCAGTATCAATCGTAACTGCCCCAAAGTGCCGAAAGATCTTTCTGTATCCGGCTGCCGGGTGAGCAGATAAATAGAATCCAAGGACATTTTTTTCAAAAAAGAGCTTATCTTCTGATCGGATTGGATCTACTTCGTTGTATTTCGGCTTTAATGAAAAATCGCTGTGTTCAAACAGATCGAATTGATTATCACCAGGACTCACCAATTCTGCATGACTGATCGCAACATCCAGACTGGCTAGCAGTGTCGCACGGTCCACATTAAATTCATCAAATGCCCCTGAATGAACAAGGGCTTCTAAAATTTTCCGATTAACAATATTCGCAGAAACCCGTATACAAAAATCAAATAAATCGTCAAATCGTTTTACCCTTCTGGCAGCAAAAATCTCTTTAAGCACGGTGCCGCCGATTCCTTTAATCGCAGCAAGACTAAAGCGTATACCTGCCTTTTCAACCTGAAAAGGAAATTGACTCATGTTAATGGATGGAGGTAAAATCTCAATTCCCTTCTTCTTTGATTCTTGAACATACTGAGCTATTTTTACGTCATTGCCGATAGCAGAGGTAAGCAAACAAGCATAGAAGTGCTGTGGATATCGAGCCTTTAAATAGGTGAGCTGATAGGCAATAAAGCTATAAGCAACGGCATGGCTCCTATTAAACCCATAATTAGCAAAACGGACAACCATATCATATATAGCATTTGCCGTTTGTTCCGTGTACCCCTGAGAAACAGCTCCGCTTGTAAAATGCTTCCGTTCTTGATCAAGAATATCCTTCTTTTTCTTAGAAACCGCTCTTCTAAGCAGATCTGCTTCCCCAAGAGAGAAACCGGCAAGCTTAGAGGCAATCTGCATAATTTGCTCTTGATAGACAATGACACCATAGGTATCTTTTAGAATCTCTTCAAGATCCGGGTGTGGATAATCAATTGGTGTCAACCCATGTTTACGTTCAATAAACAGCGGTATATTATCCATTGGACCTGGTCGATAGAGGGCATTTACTGCCACGATATCCTCAAAACGCGTCGGCCTTAACTTCATTAGTACATTGGTAATTCCAGAAGATTCAAACTGAAAAATCCCAGTTGTTTCCCCTTTAGCCAGCAAGTTAAAGGATGACTCATCATCTAAGGGAATAGATGATAAATCCAGTTTCCTTCCCGTTTCCTTTTGTACCGAAACGACAATATTTTCAATTAACGTTAAGTTCCGCAGACCAAGGAAATCCATTTTTAATAATCCAAGTTCCTCAAGCAGATCCATAGGGAATTGTGTAAGATGAACTCCTTCGTGACCACCTTGAATGGCAATTAACTCTGTCAGCGGTTGATCGCTGATTATAATGCCGGCAGCATGTGTTGAAGTATGGCGCGGCAGCCCTTCTAACTTTAAGGCTGTATTAAAAAGGGATTGATTTAATTCGCTTTCTTCCACAAAAGAACGCAGTGGTTTCGATTCCTTAAATGCGTCCTTTAGGCTAATTCCCAATCTCCCAGGAATCATTTTTGACAACCTGTCCAGCTCTTTTGGATTTAATCCGAAGGCTCTACCTGTATCGCGCAGAGCGGCTTTGGCAGCCATAGTACCAAAGGTAAGAATTTGCGCCACATGAAGTTCACCGTATTTATGAGCCACATAATTAATCACTTCGTCTCTCCGGTTATCTGGAAAATCAATATCAATATCGGGCATTGTCACACGTTCAGGGTTTAAAAATCGCTCAAACAATAAATGATGGGCTATTGGATCAACATCCGTAATGGATAAGACATAAGCAACCATTGATCCTGCCGCTGATCCCCGTCCTGGACCAGTACGTATCCCATTCTCTCTGGCATACTTCATGAAATCCCAAACTATTAAGAAGTAATCACTAAATCCCATCTTGTTAATAATGGTTAATTCGTATTTTAGACGGTCTTTATAGTCTTCAGAGGCATCCGTCTTTTTCGTTAATGCCTCCCAGCAGAGACGCTCGAGCATCCCTGAAGCACTATCTCCTTCTTCAACCGGATATTTAGGCAGAAGCGGCCGATTAAAGGCAATCTCCACTTCACACCGAGCCGCAATTCTCATGGTATTTTCTAATGCATCCGGACAATCCTCGAACATTCGAACCATTTCTTCTTCACTTTTTAAATAATGTTCATGATTGTCCATTCTTTCACGTTCTTCATCCGCAAGCTTATTCCCATTTTTCACGGCTAGTATGACTTCATGTGAAAGTGCATCGTCTTTCTCCAAGTAGAAGACTGGATTAGTGGCAATGATTTCTATCTCATTTTCTTTGGCAAAATCTTGGACTTCGGTAAACCATTCGTCATTTCCAACCTGACGTTGAAGTGACATGAAAAAGGAGTGCTTCCCAAAAATCCCTGTGTAAGCAGCAAGCGTTTTTTGCGCTTCCAGCGTATTGCCTTCTCTTATCAGCGTTTCCATCTTTCCTTCGCTGCCCGGTGAGACAGCGATTATTCCAAGCGAATAATGCTTAAGCCACTTAAGCGGCAGACCAAGTGGAGACTTGGTTTTTATGGCACTGCTTATCTTTAAAAGATTTTGATAGCCTTCATTATTCTCTGCTAATAAAAGAAGAGAATATACTTGATTTTCTTCATCTAAAATATCAGCGAGTAAACCGATAATCGGCTTGATTCCTTGCTTACGGCATTCTTTATAAAAATAGAGTGATCCATACATGACATTCCGATCAGTTAATGCCAGAGATGAATATCCTTGCTTTTTTGCTTTGGTAACTAATTCATTTATTTTAACTGTACTCGACAGTAAACTATACGCACTTTGTATGTGGAGATGAATGAACATCTTTTTTCACCCCTTATTCAGCCTTTTTTGTTTTAATTATAGTGTTTATAGAGAAAAAAAGAAAATATGTTCTCATTTTCGGTTTCTGCTTTGTACGATTAAATTTTGCTTTCTATCATATCTATTTCATTCAGGTCATATAATTTTTTATACCTATCCAACAACTAAAGGATGATGTTGATGAAGGAAGCCTTTTTCCCTGCATTTATTAACAGTTATTTCATTTCATTTGGAGTGCTTTTAGGAGGTTCCTTAATCGGTGGACTTGCTGCCTTTTTTACTGGACAAGCCCCATTAACGGTTGTATCTCGATTATCAGATTCTCTCCGCATCTGGGCAATTGTTGCCGCAATCGGTGGAACCTTTGATACCGTGTATATTTTTGAGCGGGGCCTTTTCCATGGAGAAACGAAGGACATTTTAAAACAATTCTTACTGATTCTTTCTGCACTAGGAGGTGCACAGAGTGGAGCGTTAATTATTTATTGGTTTACCCAGGAGCATATTTCATCATGAGAATTCCACCTTATTATCGATTGCCCACCTGGCAGCGTTTCTTTGCCGGAGTCGTCATCGGAGCTATTGGCAGCTGGTTTATTTTCTTCTACATGTATGGTGTCCTTCAGGAAAAACAAATCAGCATTATTGAAATTCAACGAAAAGAAATCCATGAATTAAAAATCAAGGTAGGTATTTGGGAACAGGATTTTAACAAGCTAAACGAAGAAACGGAGAAGCATCTTTCAGTTAAGGAGATTCGAGTTACTATCGCCAATGATCGATTTTATGATTTGGACAAACTCAGTGTCGTTGAAGCAGAAGAAGTCATTCGAACGGATTTAACGACGTTAATAACCAAAAATGTGGAAGATGTTTATAAAACAAAAGCGCTTTTAAAGAAGTCGATTGAAAATAAAATCCTCGAAATCAATAAAAAGCGCTATCGGATTGAAATTACCGAAATCTTTTTTTATAAGAATATGGAGATAGAAGTCAAACTGCATCGATTATAGAATTGAGGCCAACTATCCTTCTCTAATCGATGCATTATCTTTCCCGATAATTCGCACATGCCTCTTCTAAGTCCTCAAGGACACGATCTGCTGCTGCCCATGAATAAATAGAAGCACCTGCAGCCATCGGATGACCGCCTCCGCTGTACTTTTTAGCAATCCCATTAATGACAGGACCTTTTGAGCGGAGTCTGACTCTAATTTCTTTCTCTTCCTCTATAAAGAAAACCCATGCCTTTATTCCTTTAACCGAACCTAGTGTACTCACAAGCAGTGATGCCTCAGCCGGAGTAACGTCAAATTGCTCCATTACATCCCTTGTAAGAATCATTTTACCTGTACCGTTCTTGAGAATACTAAAATGCTGCAGTACATACCCATTCAATCGGACAATGTTTTCTTCGACATCATACATTTGACTGAAAAGCTGGGGACGTGAGAAGGCATAGGAAACCAGTTCTCCTGCATAGACTAATGTTTTCTCTGTCGTACTTGGATACAAAAATCGTCCTGTATCCCCAACAATTCCCGCAAATAATAATCGTGCACCTTCATCATTTAAGACAAGTCCATGATTTTTTCCATATTCATAAAGCTCATAGATCATTTCGCTGGTCGAGCTGGCATTCGTATCCACCCAAAGAAGGTCACCGTATCGATCTTCATTTGGATGATGATCAATTTTTATGAGTTTATCAGCTAGAGTATATCGAGTGTCATCGATTCGCTCGGCATTTGCCGTATCACAAATAATGACGAGTGCGCCCTGATAAGTTTCATCCGATATCGTATCCAAACGTCTTAAGTAATTAAGCGATTTCTCTTCTTCCCCAACGGTATAAATATCTTTCTCTGGGAAAGAGGCTTTCAAAATTTCAGCCAGTCCCCCTTGTGACCCATAGGCATCGGGGTCTGGCCGAACATGACGGTGAATAATAATCGTTTGATAGTTTTTTATTTCTTGAAAAATTAACGCTTTCATAGGTATCTCCCTTTATAGCAAACAATTTTCTAAAAAGTTGGTAGTAAATCTATTCTAGATAGATTCGAAAATATCCTGCCAGGTACTTGAACAACTTCCCATCATTAAAGTGGCATTCCTAATCGTATCCCGTTACAATAAGGAAGAATTACAAAATGTTTGGAGGATTTGTTTCTAATGCCAATTCTTGTCGTCATCATCGTTATTTCGTTCGCTTTTTATATTTTCTATAAAATTAAATCATTTAGGACTCGTAGACCTATGGAAAAGAAATGGCTTTCCGGTAAGTCATCCATGGCGCTTGGCTTATTTGTCTTTCTATTTGGTGTAAACCAATTGTTCTTATACGCTACTACCACTACTTATATTGTAGCTGCCTTATTTATTCTGATTGGCGGTTTTAGTATATTTGGCGGATATAATGTGTATAAACATTATCTTCCATTTGCCATTAAAGAAGCACAAGAGTCTAAGCAAGTTTAACTATACAATCAAAAAAAGGATGAGACAGCCTTAGCAGCCGGCTCATTCTTTTTTTGTCTTATGAACGATCCAAAAGCTGACAGGTCAGAAGGGCTTTCCCTACCAATTTCCCTTCATTGAACACTTCAACGTCCACTTTCCCAAACTTTCTACCAACTTCGAGTACTCTTGGATGTATCTCCAATAAGCTTTCAATTTGTACCGGTTTAATGAAGTAGATGGTCATATTCTCTACAACCAAATCCCCTCGTTTATAGCTTCTCAGCACTCTATTGGCCGAATCAGTAACAAGTGTCGTAAATACTCCATTTGAGATGGTCCCTAAATAATTCGTCATTTGCGGTGTAACTTGGTATTGATAGACATCTTCACCTTTTGGCCGGTTACCTGTCATCACCAGCTGACTTGTAATCGTATCATCAATTGTCTCACCAACCTGAGGCTGCCTTTGACTCATTTGCAGTGCCTTCAAGACATCCTGCCTGCTGATAATTCCTTGCAAGATATGGGCATCATTGACGACTGGCAGCAATTCTATCCCTTCCCAAACCATCATATGCGCAGAAGAGGCTACACTCGTCTTCAAACCAACCGTCATCGGGCTTTTAGTCATGACCTTATCCAGAAGCACGGTGTCATCTTGTCCCATAATATCCTTTGACGTCACCATCCCCATAATTTTCATCTGCTCATCAACGACTGGAAAACGGCTATGTCCCGTTTCTCGGTTATATTTGAGCCAGTCCGAAATACGGTCGCCCGTTTTCAGGAAGGTCGTTTCATGTACAGGTGTTAAAATGTCTTCCACAAATAAAATTTCTTTTTTAATTAACTGATCGTAAATGGCTCGGTTAATCATTGTTGCTACTGTGAAGGTATCATAACTCGTAGAAATGACAGGCATTTGTACTTTATCCGCCAATTTTTTAACACTTTCTTCTGTGTCAAATCCACCTGTAATCAAAACGGCAGCTCCTGCCTGAAGGGCAAGTTCATGAGCATTCGTCCGATTACCGACGATCAATAAATTTCCTGGTCCCGTATAACGCATCATCGCTTCAAGCTTCATCGCGCCAATAACAAATTTATTTAAGGTTTTATGCAATCCTTCACGGCCGCCCATCACTTGGCCGTCTACAATATTAACCACCTCTGCAAAGGTAAGCTTTTCAATATTTTCTCTTTTTTTACGTTCAATTCTAATTGTTCCTACCCGCTCGATAGAACTAACGTATCCTTGATTTTCTGCTTCTTTAATTGCTCGGTAAGCTGTTCCTTCACTTACACTCAAGACCTTAGCAATTTGACGAACTGATATCTTCTCTCCAACTGGGAGCCCATCAATATGTTTAAGTATTTGTTCATGCTTAGTAGCCAAGTTCTTCACCCTTTTCATGGTAATTCTATTTCTTTATTATAGAGTGAAGTAACCCGCTATTCAACGAACGATCGTTTTTATATTCTTTCCCGCAACCGCTGTTCTTTTCTTTTCGATATCGGCTTCCGTTTTTTCGGAGTATACAGGATGCTTGAAAGATTGCCCGCAATGGCAAACAAAATCATACAAAGCCAGGAAACCGCAAATACTCCTTCTGGTCCTTCTGCCCGAATGGACAGCTGTGGCAACGCATAATACAACATACAGAAACATAACAACAAACAAAGCAATAACCGCTGTTTCATGGTAATCCCCTTTCTTTGGGCATCATGCCGCGCTACATTGTATGCGTCGTCCACAGAAAAAAGAAGAAGAAATAGCCATATATTAAGGAAACGACCATTTTTTCTTCCATATTTATTAATTTTTATAACTCAATTGACTCTCCAGCCTCTAGAATTTTCCCGTTTTTATTGGTCAGTAAATCAATGAATGTTTGCGGATCCTGTTTAATGACTGGGAAAGTATTAAAGTGAATGGGTACTACCTGTTTAGCTTGTAGAAACTCAGCAGCAAGCGCTGCATCTTCCGGACCCATTGTGAAGTTATCTCCTATTGGCAAGAAAGCTACATCAATTGGATGTCTTTCACCGATCAACTTCATATCCGAAAAGACTGCGGTATCCCCCGCATGATAAACGGTTTTACCTTCTGCCATAAACAGTATACCTGCTGGCATCCCAAGATAAATAATTTCACCATTTTCCTGCATGAGTCCCGTTCCATGAAAAGCCGGTGTGAACTTCACTTTTCCAAAGTCAAACTGATAGGCACCGCCAATGCTCATTCCATGTGTTCGTTCAACACCTTGTGCAGATAAGTAATGTTCTAGTTCTGCCACAGCAATGACTAACGCATTATGTTTTTTTGCAAGTTCTACCGTATCTCCAAGATGATCACCGTGGCCATGGGTAAGAATAATGACATCAGGTTTCACGTCAGCTACCACTAAATCTGTCAAACTGTTTCCATTAATAAATGGATCAATTAAGATAGTTGTGCCGTTTGTTTCAATTTTGACTACTGAATGTCCATGATACGAAATATTCATATATATAATCCCATCCTTCCTATTTTCTGTTTAGAGTGATTTTCCACAACTCTATCATTTTACCCGCATTTTTAAAAGTCTAACTATTTACAATTATTTTTCTTATTGATATGGTCATTGTATACAACACAATTGGGGGCTACTAACCATGAACCAACGAATCAACGAACTAACCGACTGGCTGCAGGAAAAAAATCTTGATGCACTCTTTATAACTGCACCCGATAATGTATTTTATTGCAGCGGATTTCTAAGCGATCCCCATGAACGACTACTTGCTCTTGTTCTTTTTCCTGAAGCAGAACCATTTCTTGTTTGCCCGCAAATGGAAATAGAAGACGCCAAGCACGCTGGATGGTCAGGCGATATCCTTGGCTATAGTGATATTGAAGATCCTTGGGAGAAAATTAGTACCTGCATCCAAAAACGTTCTGTTCAAATTAGATCATTGGCGATTGAGAAAGAACATCTAACCGTTGAACGACTTGAAATCATTCAAGGCCGCTTTTCGCATCCCGCACTCTTTCCTGCGGAGGAAAAACTTCGTTTATTACGCATGGTTAAAACAGACGATGAATTACTAAAAATCAGGGAAGCATGCCGTCTTGCTGATTATGCTGTAGAAGTAGGCGTAAATGAAATTGCTGATGGGAAAACAGAGATGGAAATACTCGCTGCAATTGAATTTGAAATGAAAAAATCAGGTGTCAGCCAGATGTCCTTTTCAACCATGGTCCTTACCGGCATTAATGCCGCTTCCCCACATGGTACTCCAGGAAATACAAAAATTAAACGAGGTGATCTCGTCCTATTCGATCTTGGTGTTGTGTATGAAGGATATTGTTCTGACATCTCTCGGACAGTCGCTTATGGAGATATTTCAGACAAGCAGCAAGATATCTATGAAAGTGTTCTAAAGGCTCAGGAGGCTGCTGTACTCGTCAGCAAACCAGGCATTTCTTGTTCACATGTTGATCAAACAGCAAGAAGAATCATTGAGAGCCGTGGATATGGTGATTACTTCCCGCATCGCCTCGGTCATGGCCTTGGAATAAGTGTTCATGAATATCCATCTGTTACCGAAACGAATGCTCTATTACTTCAACCTGGGATGGTATTTACGATTGAACCTGGAATTTATGTTCCGAACGTCGCTGGTGTTCGAATTGAGGATGATATCTACATCACTGAAACAGGCTGTGAAATACTAACTAAGTTCCCTAAAACCTTGCAAATAAAATAAGGTTGAACCATAAACAAAATATCCCATTTTTATTTAAATCGTTACAATTTTGTCTATTTTTATGTAGATAATAAGATATAATTTAGTTAAAGGAGGAGTGTCTATGACTATGCAGTATAAAAAAGTATTAGTTGCCGTTGATGGCTCAAAAGAAGCAGAATGGGCTCTGAAAAAGGCCATTGAGGTTTGTAAACGAAATCATGCTGAACTTGTGATTGGCCACGTTATCGATACAAGAAATTACCCTACACTTGAAGCATATGACATGACTATTCGTGACCGTGCAGAAGAATTTGCTGGTGAAATTCTTGAAAAATATCAAGCAATGGCAGCCAAAGAAGGTATACAAGCGGTGACTGAAATTGAACTAGGGTCTCCTAAAGTCAAAATCACAAAATCAATTGCCGTTAAACATAATGTGGATCTAATTATGTGTGGAGCTACTGGATTAAATGCGGTCGAACGCTTCTTAATCGGAAGCGTTTCGGAAAATATTGTCCGCTCCTCTCCTTGTGATGTTTTAATTATTCGCAGCGAAAAAGATAATTAATCAGCAAAAAAGAATCGTGCTAAAGCACGAGTCTTCAGTTTGTAGACAAAAGAGGTGCGGAATGGTTCATTCTGTTCCTCTTTTGTCATTTAGGCAACTAAGTCTATCATTAGTACTGTTTTCCATCTTTAAATTGTATCTGCTTACAGGATCACTTGTGTTCTACTTAATAATCTTTGATTTTTCGTGTCCAACGGATTTGTCGGATAGAGTTTTCTTCATAATTCCCCCCATTTGATTGAATCCCCTCCTAATTCTGCTATTGGGTAGCGCGTGTTGCCATTTGAGCTTCGGACTAAAATCCAATTAAATTAGAAAGACTGCTGATGGGAGTGGAAGGCGTGAAGACTCCTGCGGGAAAAGCGGGACAGGTGAGACCCCGCAGGAGCGTAAGCATTGATGCGGCTCACCGCCCGCCCGCGGAAAGCGAAACGCCTGGAACGGAAATCAACAGCAGCATTTTAAAAACTAAAAAAGAAGACTCGTGCTAAAGCACGAGTCTTCTTTGCTAGTCAATAGTTAAACTAGAAGAGATTTTCCTTTTTCAATCGCTAGCTTCACTTGTTCAAAACCTGTTCCGCCTTGACTATTCCGACGTTTCACAGCTTCGTAAGGATTTAACGCTGTATATATATCCTCTTCAAAAAGCTCTGAAGCTTCTTTAAACTGGTTTAGGGTTAAATCTGCTAAATAACATCCGTTCTGAACACAGAAAAGGACTAGCTTCCCGACAACTTCATGGGCTTCACGGAATGGCATTCCTTTCGACGCGAGATAATCAGCTAATTCAGTAGCATTGGAGAAGTCATTTTTTGTTGCTTTCTCCATTACTTCTTTTTTCACTTTCATTGTCGAAATCATTCCCTCAAAAATCTTTAAAGAGCCAATAATTGTTCTTACCGTATCGAAGATTCCTTCTTTGTCTTCTTGCATGTCTTTATTATATGCAAGCGGCAGTCCTTTTAAAACAGTCAGCAAGCCTGTAAGATTCCCATACACTCGTCCTGTTTTTCCACGGATAAGCTCCGCCATATCTGGGTTTTTCTTTTGCGGCATAATGCTGCTTCCTGTTGAAAAAGCATCATCTAATTCAACAAATTGAAATTCTTGACTAGACCAGAGAATAATCTCTTCACTGAAACGTGATAAATGCATCATCATGGTCGAACTGTTGCTTAAGAATTCAAGCGCAAAGTCACGATCACTTACTGCATCAAGACTATTCTCGTAGATACCTGCAAACCCTAGCAATTCTGCACTGTAGGCACGATCAATTGGGAAAGTCGTTCCCGCAAGCGCACCTGCTCCTAACGGAGATACATTGATTCTCTTTTGACACTCTTTAAAACGTTGTTTATCGCGTTCAAGCATCCAAAAGTAGGCCATCAAATGATGGGCAAACGAAATCGGCTGTGCACGCTGTAAGTGCGTATAACCAGGAACAAGCGTTTCAACATGTTGTTCCGCTTGCTCAATAATCGCTGCCTGTAATCCATTTATTAACTTTACTACTTCCTCTGTTTGCGTACGTAGATATAAGTGGATATCCGTAGCAACTTGGTCATTCCGGCTTCTGCCCGTATGAAGCTTTCCGCCGACAGGACCAATTTCACTAATTAGCATACTCTCGAGATTCAGATGAATATCTTCCATTTCAACCGAGAAGGTAAGCTCATCAAGTTTCGCTTTTTCACGCAGGATTTGAAGACCCGAGATAATTAAATCTGCATCCTCAACGGTTAGAATCTTGCATTTTTTTAACATCATTACGTGCGCCAAGCTTCCTTGAATATCTTCCAATACAAGCTCCTTATCAAAGGAAATCGACGCACCGAACTCATCTACCCATTCTTCAGCAGACTTTGTAAATCTGCCTCCCCACAATTTGCTCACACTGTCACCTTCTTGGAACTCTTGTTATTCACAATACTGTTTACTTTAGTCGGCAGACCCCAAAGGGAGATGAAACCTACAGCTGCTTCATGATCAAATTCATCACTCTTCGTATATGTGGCTAATTTCTCATCATATAACGAGTTTTCTGATTTTCTTCCTTCAATAATTGCGTGTCCTTTGAATAGTTTCACACGAACTACACCATTTACATTTATTTGCGTTTCTTTTAAGAAGGCGCTCAATGCTTTTTGAAGCGGTGAGAACCAAAGTCCTTCATAAATCAGTTCAGTCATTTTTTTCTCAATTACTGGTTTAAAGTGCGCTACTTCTTTTACAAGTGTAATATCTTCAAGTTCTTTATGTGCTTTAATTAATGTCATTGCACCTGGGCATTCATAGACTTCGCGTGATTTAATTCCTACTAATCTATTCTCAACATGATCAATTCTTCCCACACCATGTTTACCTGCAATTGCATTTAGCTCCAGAATTAACTCAGCTAATTTATAAGACTTTCCGTCTAATGTTACTGGTACGCCTTTGTTAAATCCAATTTCAATAATATCTGCAGTATCTGGCGTTTCTTCAAGACTGACCGTTAAATCGTATGCTCCTTCAGGCGGTGTTGCCCAAGGATCTTCAAGAATTCCACATTCATTACTTCTTCCCCAAAGGTTTTGATCAATTGAGTATGGGCTGTCAAGGTTAATTGGAATCGGAATATCATGATTAATCGCATATTCGATTTCTTCTTCACGTGACCATCCCCACTCTCTTACTGGAGCAATAACTTCTAGGTTTGGGTTCAACGCTTGAATAGAAACCTCAAAACGTACTTGATCATTCCCTTTTCCTGTACATCCGTGAGCAACTGCTACTGCATTCTCTTTTTCAGCAATCTCAACTAATTTCTTCGCGATTAACGGACGTGATAAAGCTGAAACAAGCGGATATTTACCTTCATAAAGTGTATGAGCCTGCATAGCAATTAACGCAAATTCTTCAGCGAATTCGTCTTTTGCATCTATCATATATGAAGAAACAGCTCCAACAGTTAACGCTTTTTCTTTAACAAAGGATAAATCCTTTCCTTCACCTACATCTAAACAACATGCTACAACATCATAGTTTTTGTCTTGTAACCATTTAATTGCTACAGAAGTATCAAGACCTCCGGAATATGCTAATACCACTTTTTTATTTGCCATTAATATCGTCCCCTTTTTATGAATAAAAATTCATATGTTTTAATTTTTATTCAATCTATGATTGTTACTTTATCAGCTTTATAATCGTTTTGCAAGCCATTTTCATAGATTTTTCTGTTTTATTATAAAAATACTTATTTGTGCATAAAAACTTATCCCTGCAAGTAGGAATAAATAACCAAATTATTCATAAATACCTTTTATTGTATTACTTTTACCACTTCTATTCACTGCATCATGGGGTCCTATACTAATAAACAGATGACTCACATCCAACCTAGATGAACAGCCAGGATTAATTATGCATCTTTTTAACAAGTAGAACGGAATGTCTAATCACAGAGACTTTTTTCAGAAAACCCATTTTCTTGTATATTAAATTCAATGGTTTCTGTGTTGGTGTCTGTATAATTTCATAAAATGAGTCATCCTGTCTTAAAAGAACATTCAAAAAGGGAGCGCTAATGTAAGCACTCCCTTTTTCGGATTAAATATGATAGTAAACACTAGACTCATAAGGATGTAGTGTTTGTTTAGTTTGGCTGCTGTAATTGCTGATTAACAGTTTTCCTTTTTGTATTACCTCAATCACATAGTCATCTTCAACTTGCTGAAGTTCTTCACTGAAATTACAGAGAACCAGTAATTTCTCTTTTTCATCTATTCTTTCATAGGCAAAGATTGAAGGATGGTCACTTAGTAACAACTTGAAGGTACCATTTGTTATTACTTCCAAGGTTTTACGCAAGCTTATTAACTGCTGATAATGAGTAAATATGGACGAATCCTCTGCCAGCGTATGTTGAACGTTGATATCCGGGTAACGTGAATTCACATCTATCCATGGGGTACCTGTCGTAAAGCCTGCATGTTTACGATTGTCCCATTGCATCGGAGTACGGGCATTGTCACGACCCTTTATATATATGGAATTTAAAATGGTTTCTTTTTCAACGCCTAAGCCTGCCTTTTCATGATACATATTCAGCGTTTCTACATCTTTATATTGCTGAATGGATGGAAATTGGACATTGGTCATACCGATTTCCTCACCTTGATAAATATAGGGTGTGCCTTTCATCATATGCAGACAGGTTGCCAGCATTTTAGCTGATAGATTTCTATATTCGGTATCATTACCAAAACGTGAAACAACGCGCGGCTGATCATGATTATTCCAATATAAGCTGTTCCAACCCCTTTCATTAAGACTGGTCTGCCATTTTGCTAGGTTAGCCTTTAAGTCAGGTAAATGTAGGGGTTTCACATCCCATTTTCCTCCTGCTCCACTATCCAAATCCATATGTTCGAATGTGAAAATCATGTTCACTTCCTTATTCGCTGGATCTGTATACAATATGGCATCTTCAGGACTTGCACCAGGCATCTCTCCGACAGTGAGCACATTATAACCTGCCAATGCTTCTTCATTCATTTCTTTTAAGTACTCATGGATTTTCGGTCCGTTCATAAAAAATGAACTGCCATCGCCATATAATCCCCCATGAGTTGGTCCGTCAGGCAGTCCAGGTGTTTTAGAAATAAAGTTGATGACATCCATCCTGAACCCATCGATTCCTTTATTCAGCCAGAATCGCATCATCTTATAAATATCTTGTCTAAGTTGTTTATTTTCCCAATTAAGATCAGGCTGTTTTTTTGAAAAAAGATGCAGATAGTATTCTTCAGTTGTTTCATCATACTCCCAAGCAGGACCACTAAAAATGGACCCCCAGTTATTTGGTTCTTTACCGAACACTGCTGGTTTCCAAATATAATAATCTCGATAGGGGTTATCCTTACTGCTCCGAGATTGTTTAAACCATTCATGCTCATCCGATGTATGATTAACGACTAAGTCCATAATTATTTTCAATCCTCGGCTGTGCGCTTCTTCAAGCAAGCGGTCAAACTCCGCCATTGTGCCGAACTCCTTCATTATGGAATAATAATCGCGGATATCATAGCCATTATCGTCATTTGGTGAATCGTAAATCGGACTCAACCAAATCACATCGATACCGAGTGAAGCTAAATAATCAAGTTTCTCGATAATTCCATTTAAATCTCCGATCCCATCTCCATTGGCATCCATAAAGCTTCGCGGATATATTTGATAGACGACACTTTTCTTCCACCAGTCAATATCATTTGTATTCAATTCCTCAACCCCTAAACAACGTTTATTGATTCATTGTAATGGTAGCATAATTTATCACCCTAAACCTTCTAATTATCTGAAAATATGTTTTTTTGTAAACGGATCCAACCAACAATAAAAACAGGGCAGCCTATGGCTGCACCTTATAAATCCTTTTTTAATTCTTTGACAATATGACTTATCTCTGGAAGGATAAGTTTTTCCATAGCAAGCTTCACTGCTCCTGATGAGCCGGGAGTAGCAAAGATCGCTTTATTATTCGCCGTACCAGCAGTTGCTCGTGAAAGGATTGCAGCAGAGCCAATGTCTTCTTGGTAGCTCAGCATTCGAAATAGCTCACCAAAGCCTGGGATTTCCTTATCAAACAGCTTATTCACTGTTTCAATCGTTACATCCCTTTTTGCAATCCCTGTCCCACCGTTTAAGAGAACCACGTCTACCTCAGTTTGATTAAGCCCTGCTTGAATAGCAGTGGTGATTTCTTCTTGATTATCTTTAACAATCTGATAAGCCGTTACCTGATGACCATAGTCATGGATTAACGTATTCATTAACTTACCGCTCTTATCTGTTTCTTCATTTCGTGTATCACTTACGGTTATAATTTTGCAGCGTACGGATACAGCTGTATCCTTATGCTCTTTCAAGCCCATTCCTGATCATCCCGCTTTTCATTCAAATATCGATATTGATAGTATTTCTGAGCAAACTCACTTACCCGTCTTGTCATCTGATAATTCGTACCAGCACCTATCGCCATAGAAATCATCGGAATCCCTTGAATGATTCGTTTACGGAATAATACAATCATCATCGCTTTTAATAGCTGTTTAAATGGCTGCTCCATCCAGGAAAGATTCGTTAATTCTTCAGCTCCCTCGTAAAAATAAGGATCTTCCATATTCTTTGTTTCACGAATTAACCCTTCCCAGGCTGCTCCTTGAAGCCGCTTTGGCATCGTTCCAATATGAAATACTTTAAGAGCCATCATCATCTCAAACGGTGTATTCACTTCATATCCGTAACTCATGGCTGTTAACTGAACAACACGTACATTAATAACCGTCATAGCAGGAATATCTCCCCCAAGCAGCAGAACTCCTCCTGAACCACTTGCTCCACCCTGAACAAATGAGTAAAGTCGATGCCTGGCAATTTGTTGATCAGCTATGTATGTCAATTGATCAATTGTCAGCTTTTTATTATCTTCAATGGTCGTTATATCTTGATTAAATACCCGAGCAGCACCAAGAATTCGATCTCGCGCATCAATTTGATTCTGTGAACTTTGGACCATAGCATGTAAATGAAACAGCCACGTATCCAGCTTTGAAAAAAATTGTTCCTGGACATTTTCTGGGAGCAAGGAAAAACTTTGTTCAAGCCATTTATCATAAAGCGCAGTAAAATCTGTCGGTCCATATTGAAGAAGCTTATCCTCCCATTCACTTATCTCATTCCAAACCTGTATCTCACGATTAGTTAATGTCATTTTCCCGCCTCCAATTTGGATTATTCTCCCTGTATTATAACATAGGGCCTGCGTGTTCTTAAAATGATAGAGCAGACACTGCGTTGTACGAAAGATGGTGAATTATCCCCAGAATATGTCGGATTGTGTAAGTCAAGCTAGGACACGAGGGATGTAATCATCCAGAGTCGAATCTATATTACAAGTCCGCTAAAATATGAAATTGGTTTTACAGAGTTACCCAAACAGGTATTACTGATTGCAAAAAACAGTCACCTATTTAAGGTAACTGTTGAATTATTGATTGAGCCTATCTATAGAGGTAACAAAGGGGAAAAGTTCCCTCGTCCCTTATTTTAATCCAAATTGATTTTTATAAGTTAGTTTGTTGTCTTCAAAGTAGAAATCGACATAACGGAAATCATAAGTAACATCATTTTCATAATTCCATTCATAAGATCTATCTGTATGAATTATTTCACCTATTTCTTCGAAGTCATCGTTGTACACAGTCTCATTCCAAGAGGAATCGTAACTCAATGTCATTTTTTCGCCGGTAATCGCCACTACTTGCTTATACGTCATGCCTATTTCAATCTTTTTATACTCTTTTAGAGTAATGGTAATTGGTTGCGGTGTATAGAAGTATCCTCTAGCCTTTTTGGTGTACTTTGTCCAAACAGAAGAAGTGTATTTCTTCACATACTTAGTAGGAATATACACGGTCGCAGTTTTAGTTTTCTTGACCCATTTACCATTTGTTTTTACATAAGTCGTGTAGTTGAATGAATCTTTGTACCAAGAGGTGTTGTGCTTTTTCACGGCATTTTTCGCAGGAACTTTTACGTTAACTAATTTTCCTTTATAATTTCGTGCCGTTAACTTAGATTTTGTGCTTGCTCTCGTGTAAGCCTGTGTGCTTGTTGAGGTCTTGTAAGTTACCTTCTTAACTTTGTCATAATCTACAAATGATACGGTACTATAAGAAAAAGTGTTATTGTATTTTTTCAAGCTAACTTTAGCCGTTGTTTTTGCACGTATCGTTTTGCCTTTAGAATCTTGCACCATACGATAGTTGTCGTCTATTGAATCACTCCTCAAGAAGTTCGATCCTGCTGGCTTTGTTGATGCACTAGCTTCTGATTTTGTTACTCCAATCCCTGCTACTAATCCCAATGATAATACTCCTGCTGTTACTATCTTTACTAACTTTTTAATAATCTGTTTCTCCCCCAATGTCTCATTTCCATTACTTACGTTACTCATCATTAATCACTCCAGTAATTTGTAAGGTATAGCTGCCATGATGCCTATCGAAATTCTTGCATGTATGTATACTCCTGCTTGAATCGATTGTCCAAATTTGGAAGTATGACTATTCAGGAACTTGGCTCGCAAAACCCTACTATATTATAACGAATATTTTTACTGAACTATAATTATTCTAATATACTGTTTTTTAATATATAACCATCTTATAAATATATTGAGGTGTTGTAGATTCACCTTTCACTTTTTTCACGCCGATTATCGTCACATGAAAAGTTAGTCCTATCAGTGATTTCCTTTTTAATTGAGCTAAAAAAACAACCTTATCTCTTGTGTAAGTAAACACAATAAAAGGTTGTTTATCATATTTATGAGAAATCAATAAACCTTGGAGCCGCTAGTTAAACGGATTACGTCTCTCGCAATCATCACTTCTTCATTAGTTGGGATGACGATGACTTTTACTGGAGAATGCGGATAGTTTACGAAAGCTTCTTCTCCACGTACACGATTTAGTGCAGGGTCCCAGTATACGCCCATAAATTCAAGACCTTTGAGAACTGAAGCCCTGACGGTTGTACTATTTTCACCGATTCCTGCTGTGAAGATAATTGCATCCACCCCGCTCATTCTTGCCGCATAGGATCCAATATATTTATGAATATGACTGGCAAACACCTCAAGGGCTAATTTTGCCCGTTCATTTCCTTTATCCGCTTCTATTTCAATATCACGAAGGTCGCTTGAGAAACCAGAGAGGGGCAGCATACCGCTTTGTTTATTCAATATTTGGAGCACTTCTTCTACATTCTTACCTGTTTTCTCCATGATATAAGGAATTAACGCTGGATCAATATCCCCAGAACGTGTGCCCATTGTAACTCCTGCGAGCGGGGTAAAGCCCATTGAAGTATCGATGGATTTTCCACCTTCAATAGCCGCGATACTTGCTCCATTTCCTAAATGACAGGAAATAATCCGCAATTGATCAATGGGTCTTCCAAGCATAACAGACGCCCGTTGTGATACATATTTGTGGGAGGTGCCATGAAATCCATATTTTCTAATCCGATAATTTTGATAATATTCATAAGGTAAACTATACATATAAGAATTATTTGGCATGGTTTGATGAAAGGCCGTATCAAAAACAGCAACCGAGGGAACGTCACCAAGAATTTGTCTAAAGGCGTGAATACCTGTAAGATTTGCAGGATTATGCAGAGGTGCTAAATCAGATAGATTTTCAATTTTTTTAATGATCTCACTCGTAAGGATTACTGAATCGCTGAACTCTTCGCCGCCATGGACAACTCGATGGCCAACGCCATCAATTTCTTTATATGAATTGATAATCTCAAATTCTATCAGTTTTTCGAGCAACAAGGAGACTGCAATGTCATGGTTAGGGATATCTTTTGTTTCGGTAACTTTCTCACCATTCACCGAAATCGTAAAAATAGACTCCTTCAAGCCAATTCTTTCAACAAGTCCTTTTGTAATCACATTTTCACTAGGCATGTCAAAAAGCTGGAATTTCAAAGAGGAACTGCCTGCATTAATCGCTAGTATTTTAGACATGTTTCTGCCCCATTTCCCTATTATCACGTCAATCTTTATTGTTAGTAAATCACTTATCAACTAATAACTACCATCTCCATTCATTTAAACATTCTCTGACCAAGCTTTCAACAATTAGCCTCAGGTAGATTGAGTGACAACGTTCAAATTACATAGTTTCGACACAATTCTACAATTTCATTGCCCAAAAAAAAAGCTGATACCCGTTAAGAGTACCAACTTCTTGACCATTATTTATCTACTTTAACCCATTCATCAATCTTATTAAGAATGTTTTGGGTTGCAGCCGCATCTGACAGTTTCGGCAGTGTGACTAATAATGCTTTTTTGGGAGGATTAATTCCCTCTTTTTTCTTTTGTAAAATCAGGATACTTTTGGCAGCTGACTCGTTTTTAAACATAGACAATGGAAGCTGAACCATCCCTTGAATATGTGTTTGATCGGTCAAATATTTATTTAACTTAGGTGCCTCAGCAGAGACAAACAGCTCATTGGGGATAATTAAAAATAAATACCCGCCTTCCTTCAAGTGATTAATTCCTTGTTCAATAAATAAATGATGTGAATAGGAATGCCCTTGATCGGCTTTCAGCTCGTAGTCAGAAGCACGTACATCGTTCGGATAATAGCCGACTGGCAGATCGCTGACGACAAGATCAACTGGATCAATAAATAAAGGTTCTAAACTGTCCTGATTGTATAATTGAATGGGGTGCTCTTGAAGATTTGCCCCTGCGTAAGCTAATTTTATTAAGGTTTCATCTACATCAATGCCAAAAGAGGAGATTTCTTTTTCAGGCAATTGGTTCAGGATGGTGAACAGCAAATTCCCTGTACCGACGGCAGGTTCAAGCAGCGTCATTTCTTTTTTTTCAGCTGTAAATTTATTAATTAAATAGCTGACAAACATACCTACAGCATCAGGTGTCATTTGGTGATTGGGCTGAACGTTTTCTTTCATGCCTTTAAGAATCGCAAGCTGGTACGCTTTACGAAGATCTTCCTTCGAAAACGTATCGGTTCTAAATGATGCATAAATTTTCATTAAGCGTTTTTTTGCTAGTTCGCTTATCTCTTCCTGAACCACTGATCCATGAAAGAAGTTTTCACCTGTTTCACCAAGTGCATCTAAATAAGTACACGAAAGGTCTTCTTGCAGAATTTGAGCGGTTTCATCAAATTTATGGAATAACTCTTCAATTGGGGCAAAATTCACTTCATAATTCCTCCTGTTTGTTTCTTTTACTTATTCTAAATCTCTTATGACGGGGACACAAGTGAGAAGATTACATATTAGGAAAGAAAAAGAAAACCGGTTACATGAAATAACCGGCCCTCTTTATCTATTACTTAGCTGAACGTGCAGCATCTAATGCGGATTCATAATCTGGATGATTGGATCCTTCACCGACATACTCTACATAGGTAACTCGATCGTTACGATCGATTACAAATACAGAACGAGCTAAAAGGCGTAGTTCTTCCATAATGACACCATATGCTTGACCAAAGGACAAATCACGATGATCGGATAAAACTTGAACATTTTCTAGTCCCGCAGCCGCGCACCAACGTCGTTGAGCAAAAGGGAGATCCACACTTATGGTTAATACCATTACACCCTCAAGCTTTGCTGCTTCTTCATTAAAGCGTCTAGTTTGTTTCTCACAAACTCCTGTATCAATGGAAGGAATAACGCTGATAATACGAACAGATCCCTTAGAATCGTTCAACGTCACCTCCGAAAGATCATTAGCAAGTACCGTAAAGTTTTTCGCTTGATCTCCGACTTTGACTTCTGATCCCAGGATTGTCACGGGATTGTGTTTAAACGTAACCTGTGTCAAAAAAACGCCTCCTTTAATTCAATATGTACAGTGCTAATGATAGGTGGTTCGTATTCATAATGCAACGAATACACGTTAACATACTTTCAAAAGGCTATTCCCACTTGGAAATAGCCTTTTAAAAGTATGTTAGAAATTATCAAACGTTTCCTTCTTCTCGTTTCTTTGGCTGCTATCTTGTTCTTGGTTTTGTTCTTGGTTTCTGTTTTTTTCTGGGTTTCTGTCTTGTTTTTGGTTTCTATCTTGGCCTTGTTCATGTTTTTGATTGTTATCTTGACTCCTTGTCTGATTTTGGTTCTTATTATTCTCCTTGCTCGCTGCAAGGATGGATTGGATTTTTTCGACGACGGCTGGAGCCATATCTAATATTTTATCGACTAAATGAGTCCCTTCATCAAGATGAAGCATTTTCACACCTTTTGAGCCTACAATGAGAAAAGCGATAGGGGTTATTGACACCCCGCCCCCGGTACCACCGCCAAATGGTAAAGTTTCCTGTCCTTGTTGGGAATGTCCTTGATCGATAACAAATTCGCTGCCGCCTGCTGCAAAGCCGAACCCTACTTTTGATACTGTTAATATAACACTGCCATCTGGCGTCTCAACAGGATCACCAATAATTGTGTTTACATCCACCATTTCTTTTAAATTTTCCATTGCTGCTGACATTAGGCCAGTAATCGGATGGTCCGACATATCATTTGCCTCCACTCTAAAAATTCTGCTTTACTCTTGATTGTTTAGTTTTGTTGAACTTCAGTCTACCGCCTTTCCAATGGCGGAATAACTTAATTCCTGCCCAGGTAGCATCCCCGAGTTTCAAAGAAAATATGCAAGATATGGACGTAGAGGCAGCTGATTTTTGAAAGTCCGGAGTAATCGTAATAGCAGGCATAACATTAAAATGTAAATAAGTTGTTAACACGCCAATAATCGAACTCTTCAATGCCCACGCACTGCCTGTCAACATTCCAGTATGTGCAGCATTACCACTTCCGATTACACTATGCCAAATGAATGTATGAACATAGACCTTTTTCAGCAGTTTTCGAATAATTATATGTAAACCAACCACGTGCTGTAAAAGCTGCTTAACCTCTTCGATTTTTTGCAGGATATCACTTGCCGTCACTTCTTCCGCTTGAGGTTCCTCGTCCTCTATATCGATTCCTTTCTTTTGTGTAAAAGAAAGGATTGCTTTATCTTCCGCCAAGTCAATGAATGGAACATCAATCGTATAATGCAGCAGTCCAAACCAAGCTCTAAATTTCACAGTAAGTTGATCATCTTTCCCTGCATGACGATAGTGAAGATCTATTTTAATAGTAGTAAACATAAGCAGAATCAATAAAAACACGAGTATGATTATAATGACAAGCATCCAGTTCATCAGGACACACCCTTTCAACTCATCATTATTAGCACTGTGAAAAAAAAATAAACCTGCAGACCCTTTTGGTCTGCAGGTTACTTACTTATCTTCTTGTCATAACTACGGTTGTGTCAGCAAAAATATCATGTAATCCTTGTTTCTTTGGCAAAATTCCCACCAATAAATAACCAATAGACGTGAACTTTGAAATAAATCGTCCAATAAATTCTCGGAATATCAACGTTCCCCAAGTAAGCTTCTCATCTTTCAAACTAATAACCTGAAGTCCAAATATCATTTTACCCAGCGTTTGTCCAAAATACCTGGTCATCAAGACAAAGTATACATAAAAGATTGTGGCTTCTAAGATTGTTGCTGGTGAAAAAAAACTATAATCGACATATCCCCCGCCAAAGGCCTTAAAAACAGATGAAACAAATATCCGGGTTAGGCTGCCAATGATAATTAAATCAGCAAGATACGCCCAAAATCTCATCCAAAAACCGGCATAATGAATTTCTGCGGTCAAATTTATTGAATCGATTGGTAATGGTTCTGTACCCGCTACTTCAGATTGGTTGGTTTCTTTCGGCTCAATTTCTACAGTATTCTCATTATCCTGATTTTGTCGTTCATCCATGAATTCAACCCCCTTACTGTGCATATAGGTACATAAGTCGAGGTGAATTAGAGTGTGAAAGCAACTTAAGAATGCCAGCTGTTTCAACATCTTTCCCCATGACTTTTTGTGCTGTCATACTGAATAAAGAACCAAATCCTGTATCTTCCGTATAACGGATTGCTGATGCATCAATGTTAAGATCTTTCTTCATGGCAGCTATAACATCTTCCTCATAACCAAATTCATCAATCAGATGGTTTTCTTTTGCTTGCCGGCCGTCATACACCCGGCCATCCGCAATTTTACGCACTTCTTCTTTTGACATTCCACGACCATCCGCAATAATTTTCACGAACTGGCTATATGAATTGTCAATCATATCTTGAAGGATAACCCGCTCTTCCTCTGTCATCTCACGAGTTGCGCTCATAATATCCTTGTATTCGCCGCTCTTAATCGTCACCGTTTCCACACCATATTTCTTGGCTAACTTTTCATAGTTAATACTTTGCATAATCACACCAAGTGACCCCGTCATCGTTTCAGGAGTCGCGAAAATTTTATCGGCTGGCGCTGAGATATAATATCCTCCAGATGCGGCCATAGAACCCATAGACACGTAAACAGGTTTTTTCGTCTTTTTAATATCTTGAATTTTATCGTGAATCTCAGCACTCTCTACCACTCCGCCGCCTGGTGAGTTAACACGTAAGACGAGACCCTTAATTGAATCATCCTCTGCGACCATTTCAAGCTTATCTAAGAAACTCTGATGATTATACGTCACCGTATCTAGAAGTGAAGTAGAACTGCCTGTATCTTCAATAACTCCTTCAACATCCAGTACAGCGATAACATCTGAACTGCTGCCTTCTTCAACAACCTCTTCCATAAAACCTGTTTCACTGACAAATAAATCTTCAACAGCTCCGCTAAAATCAGTAAATGCCAATGTACTAGCCAAACTGATTCCCATTGAAGCGATAAACAAAACTGCTGCGATTCCTAGTGCTGCCCAGCGTTTTCCATTCATATTGAAACCTCCTTGTTAAATATTCACATATATGCCATTATATATATCGATCATCACATGATAAACTAGGATATATTCTACTATTGTAGCAAACTATTTCCATTATGGAAAAGGAATCATTTTTAAAAATTGAGCAAACCTATGGAGGTTTAAACATGACAAATCGGCGCAATATTTATTTTTTTCATCAAAATGATCCTTTACTTATAAAAAAAGTACAACCTCTTTACAAATTGGCTGAAGACTATTCATTTACGATCGTTTCCGATTTCCAGAAAGCAAACATTATCGTCAGTATCGGGAATGACGGAACATTTCTACAAGCCGTCAGAAAGACAGGGTTTCGGGATGATTGTTTATATGCCGGTATAGCACTTGATCAATTAAATATGTACTGTGATTTTCTTTTGGAAGATACCACCAAAATGATTACCAGTATGTCCATGGAAAATATTGAAGTTCGCCGTTATCCGACCATTGAAATTAAACTTGATGATCAGCCATCTTTTTATGCCCTTAATGAACTAAGTGTTCGTTCGTCTATTATTAAAACATTCGTGTTAGATGTTTTCATAGATTCTTTACACTTTGAAACATTCCGCGGAGACGGGATGATTATAGCTACACCAACTGGAAGTACAGCTTATAATAAATCTGTAAAAGGGGCTGTTGTTGACCCTACTCTTCCGTGTTTTCAAGTAAGTGAACTTGCTTCGATTAATAACAATACTTACCGTACACTCGACTCCTCATTCATATTAGGGCCTGAACGTACGCTTACTATCCAGTTACCTGAAAGTGATGATTATCCTACCTTTGGTATGGATAACGAAGCACTGAGCATTAAAGATGTGAAGAAAATTCAAGTTACACTAAGCGGAAAAGTGATTAAAACCGTAAAACTAAAAGATAATTCTTTCTGGGAAAAAGTTAAAAGGACATTTTTATAAAGAAATTCTCTTTTATCGGTGAAGAGAAAAACAGGATTAAGCTCCGTACTTAATCCTGTTTTTCTTATTGCGATTATTTAATTTTGATTGAATTGGATGTGAGACTGCGTAGATAAGTAATGCAGACCAGATAAAAATAAATGAAAGAAGATGGATTTTTGTAAACGGTTCATGATACATAAACACTCCGATTAATAACGTCATAGTGGGTGCTATATACTGCAAAATCCCCATCATTGAAAGTGGTACCTTCTGTGCTCCTTTTGCAAAAAACAAAAGCGGCAGTGCGGTAGCAATCCCTCCGCCTATTAGAAAAAGGCTGGTACTTGCTGATTCAAAAAACAATGGTTTTGAGGTAAGTAACAAATAAACCATAAAAATAACCGCCAATGGAGTAACCATCATTGTTTCAAGTGTCAAGCCGATTTCTGCATCTACTTTAATCATTTTCTTCGCAAGACCGTATAACCCAAAGCTGACCGCAAGCGAAAGTGCAACCCATGGTACCTCACCATAATGAATCGTAAGAATAAGCACGCCGATTCCTGCTAAGGTAAACGAAAGAATTTGTGCACGGCTTAGTTTTTCTTTCAGTACCACAACACCTAACAATACACTCACAAGCGGGTTAATATAGTAGCCAAGGCTGGTCTGAAGAATATGACCTGAGTTAACTGCCCAGATAAAGATTCCCCAATTGATACTGACGAGTATTGACGCGGTCATTAAAGCTGCTAGTTTTTTCGGCTGATAGGCTATTTCTTTTACAAATGCAAGGAATCCACGCCATTTATTGATCAACAACAATAAGATTACCATGAAAACAAAAGACCAAAGTACCCGATGTGCAAGAATTTCTCCAGCTGATACATGTTGAACAAATTTCCAATAGATCGGAATGAGTCCCCATATAAAGTAAGAGAGAGCTGCATAAATGATTCCTTCTTTTTGCTGTTTCATTTCAGTTTCCTACACTCCCCCTTCATCCTTCTTTACGATCTTTCTGATAAACAATCTGACCGCCAACTACAGTCATATCAGCTTCAACCCTTAAAAGTTCATCCTCTGAAATCGAAAATAAATTTTCTGTTAAGACAGAGAAGTCTGCCAAGTAGCCTTTTGCAATCTTTCCTCTATTCATTTCTTCTCCGGTCGCATAGGCACTGCCCATTGTATAAAGTGAAACCGCCTCAAACATTGATAATCGTTCATCAGGACTATATACAGTCGTATCTAGTCCAAACGGTTTTCTTCTCGTTACTGCCGCATGAATGCCTAGTAGTGGATTAACCGATTCAATCGGTGCATCTGATCCGCCGGCACAATGAATGCCATAACCGAGAAATGATTTCCAAGCATAGTTATACGAGGAATTCTCAAGTCCTACTTTATCAATGACCCAAGGAAAATCGGAAGGAACAAAACCAGGTTGAATATCAAAGATGACTGGTAGTAATTTGGCTCTTTCAAGCAGATCCTTACGCATAATCTGTGCATGAATGAGACGATCTCTCAACCCTTCAGCCGGCGGATCCACCTCAATGGCATTTAAAACATTTTCAAAGGCTTGATCGCCGATTGTATGTACCGCAATTGGCAGGTTGTATGAACGTGCTTTTCGGACAAGAGCCGTAAGCTCATTTTGCGTATACATTGCAACACCATTGGTTTCAGGATGATCTGCATACGGTCTGCTTAATAAAGCTGTATTACCTCCTAGCGATCCATCTGCAAAAATTTTCATCGCGTCCAGTTTAATAAACGTTCCGCCGTCTCGATAGCTGTATCCGTTAGCTATCATTTCGTCGACCTCTTCGTTATGCACAAGCAGGTTCGCACGCAGCGGCATGGATTTTTTTTCTATGACATTAATAAATGCCTGATAGGTAGACATGAATCCATCGTAATAATGAAGATCTTCTGTATGAACACCCGTTAACCCTTTGCTCCAGCAATCTTCAATAGCCAGTTTGATCGCACTCTCTACATATTCCTGGTCAATACCCGGGATATGTTTCGTGATCATCTGCATGGCTGGTTCCTCTTTAAACAGACCATTCAATCGACCATCTTGATAACGCCCAATCACTCCGCCTGCAGGATGTGCGTCTTTAATTGAATCCCCCGCAGCGTTTAAGCTTTGTGAATTTGCGACTAAGGCGTGCCGGCAGATTCGTTTTAAGATGACCGGATTCTCCGGTGAGACTTCGTCCAGTTCATCTAATAAAATCAGCTCTGTATCATCCCATTCGTTCTCATTCCAACCTTCGGCCACAATCCATTTTCCTGGAGCAGCACCTTCACATTTTTCTCTAACAGCATCTAATACATCTTGTCTGTTGGTCATTGCCGATAAATTGAGACGCATTAACAACTCACCATAGCCTACCAGATGCATATGGCTGTCTATGAGTCCTGGAATCATCATCTGTCCGTTTAAATCATTTTCTCGCTCTATTCTATCTGAATACTCCCTTTTTAATTGAGCTGAGTTTCCCATATCAATAATCAGATCACCTTCGGTATATACCGCCTCGACCCGAACATTTTCCTTTTCCATTGTATAAATAAGGCCATTCGTCCATAATGTTCCCACACCAGCACAATCCTTTCTTTAGACCTATTTTCTGTAAAAAAAGTGTATCACCTTTTCATTCAAAAAGGGGAAAAAAACAGCTTATGAATTCCAATATTTTATCTATAAAAAAAAGACTCCCCGAATGGAGAGCCTTTTGGCTTTAGGATTTCGCGATAGATTTTTCGCGCTCCCTAAGTTCTATCCTGCGGATTTTTCCAGAGGTTGTTTTTGGCAGTTCTTCTACAAATTCAATTTTACGCGGATATTTATAAGGCGCCGTCAATTCCTTTACATGATTCTGAAGCTCCTTCACAAGTGTCGGGGTTTCTGGATCGATGCCATCCTGAAGGACAATATATGCCTTAACTACTTGACCGCGTATTTCATCCGGACTGGAAACGACTGCACATTCCTTTACGAAAGTATGCTTAACAAGTGCATCCTCCACTTCAAATGGTCCAATGGTATAACCAGAACTAATGATGATATCATCGCTGCGGCCATCGAACCAGAAATAGCCTTCCTCATCCATCTTGGCCCGGTCTCCAGTGACATAATAGTCCCCGCGGAATTGCATGGCAGTCCTTTCAGGATCTTTGAAATAGTTCTTAAACAAGGCTGGTGTTTCGATATGTACCGCAATGTCCCCGACAACTCCCTGTTCACAAAGACTCCCATCCTCATTGATAATCTCTACCCTATTTCCTGGAATTGGTTTTCCCATAGAACCTAATTTAATCTCCATCCCTTTTACAACACCGACAAGTAAGGTATTTTCTGTCTGCCCATAGCCGTCCCTCACTATAATGCCAAACTGCTTGTTAAAAATATCAATTACTTCTCTATTCAAAGGTTCTCCAGCAGAAACTGCACTGCGCAGAGCTGGCAGATGATATTCAGACAAGTTATCTATCTTAGCCATCAGGCGGTATTCCGTTGGAGTACAGCACAATGCATTCACCTGATAATCAGCGAGCAGCTGCAAATATTTTTTAGGTTCGAATTTCCCTTGATACACTAGTCCCGTTGATCCCGACCCCAATATAGATAGTAACGGACTCCATATCCATTTCTGCCAGCCAGGTCCCGCCGTTGCCCAAACGATTTCATCTTTCTCTGCTCCAAGCCAATTAGATGCAGCTGCCTTTAAATGAGCATACGCCCATCCATGGGTATGCACTACTCCCTTTGGATTGCCTGTAGTGCCTGATGTATACGATAAAAACGCCATATCTTCGCGAAGCGTGTCTGCCATCGGCAATTCAGCAAGTGCGGTTTTCATCTCTTCCTCTAAATGATTCCAACCTGCAGCCTCAGAACCAACAGAGTATTTAATCAGTTCCTTTGCTTCTTCTATATCATCTAGTTGTGAAGTATATTCATGGTAACTTATAATTCCCTTCACATCACCATGGATTACACGATACCGTAAATCTTTTGTCCTCAACATCTCAGAACTTGGAATGACCACTAATCCAATTTTCAAGGCTGCAATATAGACTTCGTAAGCCTCAATTAAGCGGGGAATGATAATTAATACATGATCTCCCTTTTTCAGACCTGCCTGAAGAAAAACATTTCCAGCTCTATTAACATTTTTAATTAATTCCTTATATGTAATCTCTTTTTTTTCTCCGCTCTCATTTTCCCACTTTAAGGCAATCCGTTCAGCGCGATCAGTATGTTTTTCAATTTCAGAGACAAGGTTATATTCTTTCGGAGCTAATAAATCTTCTCGTTTCATTATTTCCCCTCCAGTTCAAAGTGGTCTTACCACTTTCTATTATACAATGTATTTCCAATTTTTTATATACAGACTATTTTCCTATCAGCAGCTTTCCAAACATAAATAAAGGAAGCGGGTAAAAGTACCCGCTTCCTGCAGCCATATTTATGAAATTATCTTTGTGATCCGCCTAATTGTTGTTCAGCCATTTGTACTAAACGTTTAGTAATTTCTCCACCAACTGATCCGTTAGCGCGAGCTGTTGTTTCTGCACCAAGTTGTACACCAAATTCTGTAGCAATTTCATATTTCATTTGATCTAGAGCTTGTGATACGCCAGGTACTAACAAATTATTTGAGCTGTTGTTGTTCGCCATGTGTTTTTCACCTCCCTTGTGATAATAGAATGTGTTAAAACACATGGCGTCATTCATAAATAAGTTGGTAATTGATACCTTCATCTTTTAGTGAATTGTATTAAAATAAATCTTCGATTGTTTCATCCATATTATTTAGCTTTTCACCACTAATTCGAAGAGTTTCTGTGTCCTGAACCGCCTTTTCAATCATTGGTTCAAAATCCACGAATCCTTCACAATAATTAACCTTTTCTCGTCTTGGCTTTGTTTTCGGACTCGCTGGAGTGAATACTGTACAGCAGTCCTCAAACGGCTGATTGGATATCTCCAGCGTTTCCATTTCACGAGCCATTGCAATAATCTCTGTTTTATCAACTGTAATGAGCGGGCGTAAGATTGGCGTATTTGTCACTTCATTGATTGCAAACATGCTTTCAAGCGTCTGACTGGCCACCTGTCCTAGACTTTCACCGGTTATGATCGCCATACCCTCATTTTTCTCTCTAATCGCATCTGCAATACGAAGCATTAATCGACGCGTACTTGTCATCGTATAATTCTCTGGAATTTGCTTCTGGATCAATACTTGTATATCTGTAAACGGTACAATATGAAGTTTAATGCTGCCGTTCACTTCCGCTAATTTATGAGCTAAATCAATCACTTTTTGCTTAGAACGTTCACTTGTAAATGGCGGACTGTAGAAATGAATACACTCCACTTCAAGGCCCCTCTTCATCGACAGGAACCCGGCAACTGGGCTGTCGATTCCTCCAGAAAGCATCAGCATGGCTTTTCCGCTTGAACCAAATGGAAGACCACCTGCACCTTCAATAATCTCACCAGTTAGATAGACCGCTTCACGTCGTATTTCGATGCGCAGATTAAAGTCAGGATTTTTCACGTCCACTTTTAAGTGACCATCATTATTGATTAAAAGATGACCTCCAATAAGGTGATTCATCTCATTCGTATCATATGGATAGTCCTTATCAGATCTTCTTGTGGTGATCTTAAACGTTTCTGGCCTTTTAGAGAGCTGTTCAAAATAATAAAGAGCTGCTGTCTTTACTTCTTCAATATCTCTTCCAATCTTCAGGGCAGGACTTAAGGATTGAATGCCATAGACTCCTTTAATACGCTGAATGACTTCCAGATGATCTTCTCCATTTAATAGGACATACATTCTGTCTCTGCTTGAAGTCACTTTTGCCTTTTTTAGGTCCTTTATTGCCCACCGGATATGCGATTTCATTTTATCAACAAAGCTTTTTCGATTTCTTTTTTTCGTAGATAATTCTCCATAACGGATAATAATATGATCAAATTCCATTTAGCTACCTCATTACCTTTTGTAGTTTTGCCATTTTCTCAATGACAGCCTGTATAACAGTTTTTGCTTCTTCTAGATTGTTCTCATAAGACGTACTAATCCGAATGACACTTTCCGCACGAGATAAATCATGGAACATGGCTAATACTGTTTCACTAATTGCCTTATTCTTTGATGAACAAGCGCTGGTCGTTGAAGCGAATATCCCTGATTCCTCTAAAGCATGGATAAACACCTCAGACTTAATACCAGGAATTGAAAAATTAACGATATGCGGTGCCCCCAATTCTGGGCTATTTATCTTAACACCGTCGATTTTCTTAAGCTCACTCAACAAATAATCACGAATTCCAGCCATATCGCTAGCTTGTTTCTGTTTACTTAATGTCATACGTAATGCTTTCGCCATAGCAACGAGTCCAGCGACATTTTCTGTTCCACTTCTAAATTTGGATTCTTGGTTTCCTCCAGTAAATAATGGCCTCAATTTTACATGGCTGCGTACATAAAGAATTCCTGTTCCCTTTAATCCATGAAATTTATGACCGGACATAGTACATAAATCGATATGAGATTGGTTAAAATCAAGAGGTACTTTCCCGATTCCTTGGACATGATCAACATGAAACGTAATGTTCGGAAAGTCTGCCAGATAACTGCCAATTTCTTCAATAGGCTGAATGGATCCTATTTCATTATTTACATGCATGATGGATACTAAGATCGTATCCTCTCTTATGGCATGAATTAAGTCTGATAATACTATGCAGCCATCTTTAGTAACTGGCAGGTACGTAACCTCAAATCCTTCTTGTTCAAGAGAACGGCAGGTTTCAAGGACTGATGCATGCTCCATTTCGGTAGTAATAATATGATTGCCATTCTTAGCAGCTGCATGAACGGCCCCTTTTATGGCTAAGTTATTGCCTTCAGTACCTCCAGATGTAAAAACTATCTCCGAAGGCATTGTATTAAGGAGATCAGCAATTTGCTTTCGTGCCTTCTGAAGTAATCGTTCTGAGCTGGCTCCAAGTCCATGGAGAGAAGAAGGATTTCCAAAGTATTCTCCTGCTACTTTAGCAAAGGATTCAATCACTTCAGGATACGGCTTGGTTGTTGCGCTATTATCAAAATAAATCATAGCCTCACCCTCCTGTATTCTATATGAAGCTGCACTAGACAGCTTTTAATTTTTATATTTGCAACTACTAATTTTAACATATTGATGAATAGGAAGAAAGGACTGACTCCAAAAGAAAGGAACCAATGCTTTCCCGCATTGGTTCCTTTCGTTCCATCTATTAAGAAGAGATATGCTCTAAATCTGCATTCATACGTTTTAAGCTTCCCGGTTCCACTTTATCAATGGCGGTTGCTGCCGTATTCAGGGCCTCTTCATACTCATAATCCCTGAATTTCTCCTCAGCCGATCTTAAAGCTTCAGCTACAGAAGGATATTTACTTCGGTAGCGATTTCCATATTGGATAACCTTCTCAGCAAGGTACATCTTTTCAATTAGTGTTTCTGTTTTTTCGAGAAGTTCTCCAACGGATGCTACAGTCTTCTCAAGGAAAATCTGTACGGAGGCCATATCCAAAGGTTTCTCTTCCAGTTTATCTTCCACATCTGCCAAGCTTTCTTTTGCTTCACGCAGATACGCCTTGTAATCTTCCGGTAAACCTGGAATATTGCTTTTTGAAATAATTCGAGCTGTTTCGCTCATCTTCCGTCTTAATTCCTGCAGCGTTTCACGCGCTTCCATTTCATCTTTCCTCAACGCTTGAAGTTTACCAGTGAATATAACTTGTTCATCCTTTAAATGCTGAATTTTATCCGCAATCTCTTGCATTTCTTCTCCAAGAACTGAATTAGAAGAGGCATTTTCAGCGATCTTAAGTGAGAGAAGACGGTAACGTTTCGAAAGCGATTGAATATGTTTTTCAAGCTTTCTCTGTCCTTCTAGCTCATTTTCATTCAAGTGATAACTATGCTGAACAATAACGGTTTCCGCCTTCTGCTTATCATTTTCATATTCAAGAATCTGGATCTGCTCGTTAATTCTCACTTTATTTTCGAGGACGTATTGTCTTGAAAGAACCTCTTTTTCAAGTAAGTCATATAAAACATTTACACTTTCATTGAGGTCTTGAATTCCTTTTGCTACTTCTTCTGTTTCAGCCACATCTATTTGGGCTTTATAATGCTCCAATTCTTGTTCCAGCTGAAAAATTTCCTTATCAAATTGAAGATGTTCAAGGGGATACCCCTGATTTACCATATCTAAATATCCATCTTTAAGTTCGGCTAATTGATTAGGGAGAGCAACTAATCCTTCTGCCATAAGATCCGGAATCATTTCCATTTTATGTTCTACACTTGCCAGCTTGTCCTTAATCAATAAAACGAGCTCCCGAGCATTTAAATAATTTCCGTTTTCAGTTGCCGTTTCATATTGGTGAAGAATACCTGTAACTTCATCCAGCAGAGCTTCTAATCGGTCCGCAGCATTTCCATATGTATGGCGGTGAGCAAGCAGCGATTTCTTTAAATGACGATATTTTTCCTTAATTTCCTCAATTTCGACACGGTTCTTTTCTTCACTGCCAACAAGGTCATCTAATTCTGCGAGAATCTTTTGAATAGTCGCCTCAATTTCTTTTAATTTAACGGAGACCTTCTGCTGCACTTCCTTGGAACGTCTTAACCGAAACTTATCTACATATTCTTCAGCATCAAAAAAGAGTTCTTCTACATCAGGCATATGAACCGTGATTATCGCATCCCATTCACTACGCCATCTCTCGAACATAACCTCTGTTTCTCCGGTCATATTTAACTGTTTTACCTTTGAAAGCTCTTCGAGTACTGGACTGGCCATAATCTCATTTTTCCGTGCTTCCAACCTGTCAATTTCTTTAAAATGCTTCTTCTTAGTAAGATAACTCCATATCACTAAAGCTAAAATAAGTATAATCACACCAAGTATGTATTCCATTATATGCCCCCTGTTCTAAAGCCTCCGTCGTACTATCTACTTTTATATAAAAGTTAAAATGTCTAATTCAATGCTTTTATGATACCATGTTAGCAATAATTTTTGACCAGAAAAATGAATATTTCGCATAAAACTGTATACAAAAATTGTATTTAGGGGGAAATTCCTTGAAAAGTGACAACCATTTACACTCACCTTTTTGCCCACACGGATCAAGTGATCAATTTGAAGCGTACATTCTAAGAGCTCTTGATTTAGGATTAAACCAGATTACGTTTACCGAACATGCCCCTTTACCTTCCGGATTCATTGATCCCACACCTAATCAAGACAGCGGAATGAATCCGGCATTCCTTACTTCTTATTTTCAGGAACTCCAAGCAATCAAGAGGTGCTATTCGCAAAAGATTGAGATTAAAATTGGTTTAGAGGTAGATTTCATCGAAGGTTATGAACAGGAGATAAAACATTTTCTAGATGAAAATGGAAAATATCTAGATGACAGCATATTGTCTGTCCATTTTATCAAGCATGAAAATCAGTGGTATTGTCTTGATTTCAGTGCAGAGATATTTGGCCAGATTGCTAAAACTCTAGGATCCGTTGAAAATGTCTACCGCCTATACTACAGTACGCTTGAGATGTCGATTGCCGCCGACCTTGGCAAATATAAACCAGAACGAATCGGACATATAACACTGGCACAAAAATTTCAAAAACAGTATCCAGTCTCAGAAAACTTCGATCAGCAAATCTATCTTATACTTGAGCAAATAAAACAAAAAGGCTATTCACTCGATTATAATGCAGCCGGACTTTCAAAACCACTATGTCTGGAACCCTACCCTCCAGAACGATTTGCCAAACGGGCATCAGCACTTGGTATTCCATTAGTTTTTGGGTCAGACGCCCATGTAGCAAAAGACGTAGGCCGTGGTTTTGAAAGCCTTCTTCGAGTGAAATAATTTATAGATGCTTAGGACAGTGCCAGTTTCCTTACTGGTTCATTATTAAAAAGCGTCCCATGTAAAAAATGAATAGTATCTTCAATGTATTTTTCAATATAATAACTTTCTTGCGGGAAAATGTGCAGAACTTCTCTTGCATAACGAGCATGTATTATAGGTGCCGAAAGCTGGCCTTTTAATTGAAGCATTGAAATCGGAAACGATCCGTGACGAAACAATTTTTCCTTAAAGCCCTTTTCATACACTACTTGAAAATAATAGTTCTCTTTCATATAGTAAGTTGAAAGAATTTCGCGGTTAAGATTCGAATCCAGAGCTGTTTCTCCATATATAAAACTAGATGCTAAGAAGTTTTTTGCCTGAAAATGCAGAATATCTCGTACTAAATCCATTAAACACTCTTGGGGTCCTTTGTCGTCAAGAACTTGAACATTTCGATCCAGCACGTCTATATAATCTTCAAAGTAGGATGTAAGACAAAACTCTAGCAATCCATTCTTATTTTTGAAATAATAAGCGATATTCGCTGGATTTATTTGGGCTTTTTGTCCTATATCACGTAGTGAAGTAGCATGAAAACCTTTTAGATGAAACAAATAAAGTGCTGCATCAAGAATGGCCTGTTTGGTTTTAGTCTGACGATTCATCTGCGATCCCCCGCTTCCTAAAGAATAGTCTCTCCTTAGTTGTTATTCTTTGACAGAAGCGGGATTCCTGTAAATAGTTCTCGACAACTTATACAGCCCATAAAAAATTTAGGAAGATAGCAGTAGAAATTCAAAGAAGCAGGGTGAATGTTTATGTTTACTGTCGAAACATATAAAGGAAATAATGAAAAAGATTACGAAATGGTTATTAAGCAATTACATGCCCTCATTGAAGATGAGTCAGACCAAATTGCTAATTTAAGCAACGCTTCTGCGCTTCTTAATCAGTTCCTTGCTGATATCAATTGGGTTGGTTTTTATCTCGCCAAAGAAGGAGAACTCGTACTAGGACCCTTCCAAGGCCTTCCAGCCTGTGTACGAATTCCATTTGGAAAAGGTGTTTGTGGAACCTCAGCATCAGAAAGAAAACGGATGCGTGTAGAGGATGTGCATAACTTCCCTGGACATATTGCCTGTGATGCTGCTTCTCGTTCAGAAATTGTTATCCCATTAGTTAAGGATGATAACCTAATTGGTGTTCTTGATATTGACAGTCCTTCTGTCGGTAGATTCACCGAACTGGATGAAACCATGCTAGTGAAATTTTCAGAAGCCTTAATCAACTATCTATAAACCACTGCTGTTCAAAACCCGGGTGCTCGTATCCGGGTTTTTATTAATTCTTACATGTATAAAAGCTTTGATCATTCACAAGTACTTTATTTTTACCGGTATTCTTCGCTTGATAAAGAGCTTCATCAGCTCGTTTAAATAAATCTTTTGCGTTATCAATCGATTCATTAGACCAATAAGAAACCCCGCAGGATATCGTTATTTTTGGTGTTGAAAGATCTCTTACCCTTTCAAGCAGTCTTTGTGCGATCGTAACTCCTGCCGATAAAGAAACCTTTGGCAGATAGATAGCTAATTCTTCCCCGCCCCACCGTGCACCGACATCAGAATCTCGGATATTTGCTTGTATTAACTTGCCGAGTTGAACTAAAACATCATCGCCAATTTGATGTCCATATGTGTCATTTACTTTTTTAAAATCATCAATATCAATTAAGATAAAGGTCCCTTGGTTGTCTGTCTCCATGGATTGATAGATCTTCTCATCCAAATAATTTCGAGAATGCAGGCGAGTTAAATGATCTGTAATGACCATCTTTTCTAATTCTTCACGAAGCATGGAATTGGCCAATGCCAAGCTGGAATGGTGTATGAGTGATTGAAGCAGCTTAAACATCTCAAAGGAAAAATAATAAGGCTCACGATGTAAAACCACTGCAAACCCCTTCAATACATTACTCTCCATAATCGGGACTGCCATCAATGAATGGAATTCCCATTCGTCATCGGATAATTGCAGACTTAAGTCTCCTATAAACAAAGACTCTTTATCTGTATTAATCTTTTCTTTAAGATATTGCACATAACATTCTGAAGCTTCTGTATGGAAAAAATCCGAACTTCCAGTAATTAACCCGGTTTCCCCATCAGGTAACAAAAGGATAAGGCCTGTTTCATCAGCATGAAACGATTTGATAATTTGCTGTTTCAAAAATTCCATTGTTTCACTTAATCTCAAATTAGAATTCAGCTTATGCGATGTTTCATTGATCAACTGTAAATCTGTAATCAACCGTTTTGACTGTTGGTACAATTGAGCATTTTCGAGAGCACTTCCTGCAGTAGCTGCCAGCAGATTAATAAATTCAATTTCATTGTTTGGAAAGGTTACTGTATTCGGAGCTATAACCTGCAGCACCCCATATACCCCCTGCTTCCCTATTAATGGTGCGTATAAGACTACTGTCTCTAATTCCTCTATCTGTTCTTGTTGGATGGTTCCTGTCACATAGGCATTCATCGCCGCTACGTTTTCGCTGTCGTAACCTAGATCCTTTATCGGCAGATTCCCATGATTATCATTGTCATGAGAAATGTGTAAATAATACGAAAAGTTTGGATAGACTTTATGCAGAGTTTCAATGATTTTCTCTAGTACAGCATCCATACTCATTGAAGAATGAAAATGTTCTGTAACTCTGAATAATTCTTTATACCGTTTTTTTTCATTAATTATTTCCAGAAGATTTTGAGCGGTTTCTATAATCTCAACACACTCTTTTACAAGTACTTCACCATCATGTCCTAAATTGGTCAGAGTCCCAGGTACTTTTTCTTTTAAACATAATATACGATTCAGTCTATTTTCGTCCCGAAGCGGTATCATAATGTCAAAGCGATCAAGCTCTGAAAGCGTCTTTTGATGAGTAAAAAAGGATCCATTTCCCGGTTTTTCTTGAATAATTGCAGACTCGATCTTCACCTTAATGACTTCATTCTTAATGGGTAAGGTTGTTGCTTCCGTATAAAAATGTTGTTTTTCTTCATTATAGCTGTATAGTGAGGCCTCATCGATTCCTAGAATGCTTGTCATTTTCAGCAATAATTCTTTAATAAAATCTTCATGTGGAATTTGACCTTTTATACTATCCATATGATTAAAAAAGACTGTTTTCAACTGGTTCAAAACTTGACTCGTTTCATATTTCATCTCTATCATCCCTATTATGCTTATACGATTAAATTGCAAAATTCTCACTATTCATTAGCTGCTAAATACAAGTTATAAGACTAAAGACAGATTGAAACCTGCCATTCACTCGAAAAAAATAATTTGTTTCTCCTCTTACATTATATACTGTAATTACCAAAATTTCTGCATTATTTTCCTTTATTTCGCTAAAATATGTAAATTAATCCATAGTTTATCGGTAAATTTTCATAGTAAAGAAACTATTGCAGGAATTCTCAACTATCGTTTAACACGTAATTCCACCTCTCCAACTTTTATCCTTGACTCCAACGCAAAAAAATTATATACTAGTCTTTGTGTAAAATATTGCAGCCTATGTGAATGCATTTATGCTCTCATTTTATTCCTCTTCCAAGAGGTGTATCACGTAACTCTCTGCTGCTAGGGCGAAGATACATGAAAATAAAATGGTCTTAACTGATTATCACAAACGGTTTTTATTTTACCAAAATAAAAACATTTTTAGGAGGATTCACTATATGTCTCGTTATACTGGACCAAGCTGGAAATTATCCCGTCGTCTTGGAATCTCACTTACAGGTACTGGTAAAGAATTAGAAAAACGCCCTTACGCTCCAGGTCAGCACGGTGCTAACCAACGTAAAAAGGTTTCTGAATACGGAATGCAATTACAAGAAAAACAAAAACTTCGTCACATGTACGGAGTTACAGAACGTCAATTCCGTTCTTTATTTGATAAAGCTGGAAAATTACAAGGTAAACACGGTGAAAACTTCATGGTTCTTCTTGAATCACGTCTTGATAACGTTGTTTATCGTTTAGGCTTAGCGCGTACTCGCCGTCAAGCTCGTCAGCTTGTAAACCACGGTCACATCACTGTGAACGGAAGCCGCGTTGATATTCCTTCATTCAAAGTATTGGTTGGTCAAACAATCGCTGTTCGTGAAAAATCACGTAACTTTGAAATCATCAAAGAGGCAGTTGGGTCTACTAACTTCATTCCTGACTACCTAACTTTTGATGCAGAAAAATTAGAAGGTACTTTCACTCGTTTACCAGAACGTTCTGAGTTGCCTGCTGAAATTAACGAACCACTTATCGTTGAGTACTACTCTCGTTAATAGGTTTGACCCCATCCTCGGATGGGGTTTTTTTTATACTCATAAACTGAATCAATGCGCGTTCAGACTGTAAACAAGCTCGAGGGAAATAGAGCTTGTCTACAGTCTTCTTTTTTAATTGGCCAGTGTTTATGGAATTTGTGAAACCGACAAATTAACCCAGAAAACTTCGTATTCTATTCTTAGGAAAATAAAAATACACAACATCAAACACCATTCAATCAAGTCAGCTCAGCCTCTAATAGAAGGACTGCATTGTTCGGTCATCATTTCAGGGTTACTAGTACTCTCCGTAATAATCTTTGATTCTTCCTTTTCGAACGGATCTGTCCGAAAGGTTTCTTCGTCATTTCCCCTATTTTGGGCTTCTTATCTTGATTTACTCCCTCCTGAATTTGTTTGCTCATGTTTCAATTTAGACATCGGATTAAAATCCAAATTAAATTTAGAAAGATGGTTGATTGGATTGGAAGATGTGAAGACTCCTGCGTGAACAGCGGGATAGGTGAGACCCCACTGGAGCGTAAGCATTGATGCAGCTCACCGCCCGCCCGCGGAAAGCGAGCGCCTGGAAAGGAAATCAACAACCTCATTTTAAAAAACACGCGCACTGATTATCAATCAGTGCGCGTTGTTTTCATCTATTCATTACTTAATGAGAGTGTATTTCTTTTTACCTCGACGAAT
>NZ_JAZVJO010000490.1:0-12026 GCF_059453735.1 Peribacillus sp.
GGTGTTAAAACAGTAAATAAAACAGCGGATGTCAACGTACAGTATGCTGCAAGTTTTGGCGATGCTGCTAAAGGGCAAGCCATTGCAAACAGTATGTATGGATCAGGAATTGATATCATCTACCACGCTGCCGGCGGAACAGGTAATGGTGTATTCTCTGCAGCAAAAGAATTGAAGAAAAAAGATCCTGAAAGCAATGTTTGGGTAATCGGTGTTGACCGTGACCAAGTAGAAGAAGGTAAAGTGACTGTAGATGGAAAAGATTATAATGTTACATTAACTTCAATGGTAAAACGTGTAGACGTTGCTGTTCAAGATTTATCTAAACAAGCTCTTGAAGGTGAATTCCCAGGCGGTAAAATCATTCAGTATGGTATTGAAGAAAATGCGATTATGGTCTCGGATTCAAAAGACAATGTTTCTCCAGAAGCATTGAAAGCGGTTGATGAATATACAGCAAAAATTAAATCCGGTGATCAAAAAGTTCCAAGCACACGTGCAGAGCTTAAAGAAATGGGATTTTAATAGACTGATATTGGAGTAGGAGGGCGTTATTGCCCTCTGTTCCATACCTTGCTGAAAAACTGAATGAAAGACTATAACAGTTTATAGTTTTTCCTTTGTTTTTTTTGAGGCAAACGGTTTGGTCTTTAGAAAGACTCATATTCTTGTAGGGGTTGATTAAAAGTGGAACATATTATTGAGATGCTCAATATCCGTAAGGAATTCCCTGGAATTATTGCGAATGACAATATTACTCTGCAGTTGAAAAAAGGAGAGATTCATGCTCTATTAGGGGAAAATGGAGCAGGGAAATCTACTCTGATGAACGTTTTGTTTGGGTTGTATCAACCTGAGGAAGGCGAAATTCGCGTAAATGGAGAACCTGTTAAGATTACTAATCCTAACATTGCCAATGAACTTGGCATTGGAATGGTTCATCAGCATTTTATGCTTGTCGATCCGTTTACGGTCACCGAAAATATTATTCTCGGAAAAGAACCATCCAAAGCTGGACAGATTAATTTGAAAAAAGCAAAAAAAGAGGTTAGAGAGTTATCTGAGCAATATCATTTACATGTTGATCCAGATGCGAAAATTGCCGATATATCTGTTGGTATGCAGCAACGTGTCGAAATTTTGAAAACATTATATCGAGGAGCAGAAATTCTAATATTTGACGAGCCGACTGCTGTACTTACGCCTCAGGAAATTAAAGAATTGATTTCTATTATGAAGGCACTTGTGAAAGAAGGAAAATCGATTATTCTCATTACTCATAAGCTTAAGGAAATTATGGAGGTTTGTGATCGAGTTACCATTATTCGTAAGGGAAAAGGAATTGGGACTGTTAACGTCAATGAAACGAATCCCGAAGAACTTGCTAGTTTAATGGTTGGTAGAGAGGTAGTTTTCAAAACAGTAAAAAAAGAAGCCAGTCCCACTGATGTTGTTTTAGCGATAGAAGAGTTAAAGGTAAAGGACTCTAGAGGAATTGAAGCGGTTAAAAACTTATCACTTACAGTACGATCCGGCGAAATTGTCGGGATTGCAGGTGTAGATGGCAATGGACAGTCGGAACTGATTGAAGCGCTTACAGGATTGAAAAAAGTTGCCGATGGTAAGATTAAGCTGAAAAATAAGGAAATCCAGAATTTAAAACCAAGAAAAATAACTGAATCCGGTATCGCACATATTCCCCAAGATCGTCATAAGCATGGCTTGGTCCTTGATTATACAATTGGAGAAAATATGGTGTTACAAACCTATTATCAAGAACCTATCTCAAAAATGGGAATTTTAAATGAAAAGAATGTGTATGACAAAGCAAGAAAGCTAATAAAAGAATTTGATGTACGTACTCCAGATGAGTATACTCCGGCTAGAGCCCTATCCGGAGGTAATCAACAAAAAGCGATTATTGGCCGGGAAGTAGATCGGAATCCGGATTTACTAATTGCTGCGCAGCCTACCCGAGGCTTAGACGTAGGAGCAATTGAATTTATCCATCAACGTCTGATTGAGCAACGTGACCATGGGAAAGCGGTATTGCTGATTTCTTTTGAATTAGATGAAATTATGAACATCAGCGATCGAATTGCAGTGATTTATGAAGGTGAAATTGTGGCTATTGTTAACCCTAAAGAAACCACAGAACAAGAACTAGGGCTGCTTATGGCAGGAAGTAAGCGTAAAGAAGCGGGGGATACAGCCAATGTCTAACAAACTAAAAATGATAAGCATCCCAGTTCTCTCGGTCGTTTTAGGATTTATAGCTGGCGCAATAATTATGTTGGTAAGCGGTTACGATCCTGTAGCAGGTTACTCGGCTATGGTAACGGGGATCGTCGGTGACTCGTTTAATCTAGGGGAATCAGTCAGACAGATTATCCCTTATATTCTTGCAGGTCTGGCCGTCGCATTTGCTTTTAGAACCGGTCTCTTCAACATTGGTGTTGAGGGACAGCTAATTGTAGGGTGGTTGGCATCTGTATGGGTTGGAATCACATTTGATCTTCCTGCGATCATTCATTTACCAGTGGCTGTTCTTGCCGGCGGTCTTGCCGGTGCTTTGTGGGCATTCATCCCTGGGATCTTAAAAGCAAAATTCCGAGTACATGAAGTTATCGTTTCAATTATGCTCAATTATACCGCCCTTCATGTTACGAACTATATCATTAATAATGTTTTGACAGATAAAATGGATAAAACAGGTGTAATAAAAGACACGGCTAGTCTCCGTTCCCCTTTCTTTGAAAGTATTACAGAAGGATCACGGATGCACTGGGGTATTTTCGTAGCGATTATTTGTGTCTTCATCATGTATTTTATTCTTGAAAAAACAACAACAGGTTTTGAATTAAAGGCAGTAGGGTTTAACCAGCATGCTTCTGAATACTCAGGTATGAGTGTGAATAAGAATATTGTTCTTTCAATGGTTATTTCCGGTTCATTTGCAGGTCTTGCCGGTTCAATGGAAGGCCTGGGAACTTTCGGATATGCAGCGATTAAAACCGGGTTTACCGGTATCGGTTTTGACGGTATTGCCGTAGCCTTGCTGGGTGGAAATACAGCGATTGGTGTTGTCTTTGCTGCTATCCTTTTTGGAGGCCTAAAGGCAGGAGCTTTAAATATGCCATATGAAGCTGGAATTCCGAGTGAGATCGTTGATATTGTTATTGCCTTAATTATCTTCTTTGTTGCTTCTAGCTACTTTATCCGTTACATCATTGGCCGCATTACTAAAAAGGGGGTGAAATAAGTGGACTTATATCAAATCTTAGGAATTATTGTACCAGCAATGATCGCGCTGGCAGCGCCACTTATTTTCACTGCGCTTGGCGGTGTGTTTTCTGAACGAAGCGGTGTCATAAATATTGGTTTAGAAGGATTAATGGTTATTGGGGCATTTACGGGTATTGTTTCTAACCTGGTTTTGGCCGATTCTCTGGGAGCATGGACCCCTTGGATTTCCGTGTTGATAGCAATGGTTGTGGCCGCACTCTTCTCCATCTTACATGCAGTTGCAGCCATTACATTTAGGGCAGACCAAACAGTCAGCGGGGTGGCAATTAACCTTCTGGCTGTCGGATTAACGGTCTTTCTTGTGAAGAAAATTTACGGCAAGGGTCAAACGGATATTATAACAGAACCGTTTCCAAGAGTAGATATTCCAATTCTTAGTGATATTCCGTATATTGGTACTATATTCTTCTCAAATGGTTACTATATCTCTTATATCGCTATCCTTTTAGCTTTTGTAGTTTGGTATATTATCTATAAAACACCATTCGGTTTACGGATTCGTGCAGTGGGAGAGCATCCGATGGCTGCTGATACAATGGGGATCAGTGTTACTAAAATTCGGTATGCTGGGGTTATTATATCTGGAGCCCTTGCAGGTATCGGTGGTGCCATATATGCGATCTCATTCTCTAATGATTTCAGTCATGCGACAATTAATGGTCAAGGGTTTATGGCTATTGCCGCCATGATTTTCGGTAAATGGCATCCACTGGGTGCAATGGGTGCTGCTTTATTCTTTGGTCTTGCTCAGAGCTTAAGTGTTGTTGGTGCAAGCCTGCCGTTCTTTAAAGATATTCCAGCTGTCTACTTGTTAATTGCTCCTTATGTATTAACAATTATTGCGCTAGCAGGATTTATCGGACGAGCAGATGCTCCGAAAGCATCCGGTTTGCCTTATATTAAAGGGAAAAGATAATATAGAAACGGCTGGACAGATTTCTTGTCTAGCCGTTTTTTCGTATACATATGAAAAAAGTCTTCAAGCTTGCATGAATTTTCCTTTTGACGGTATATTTTAAGTAGATGATTAAAAGGGTTTTGCTAGACAAATAATAGAAACATTACTTCAAATACATATATATAGGAGGATTTGTATGGCAATAGCAACAGATAACGTGAAAAGTATGCAGGGATATACACTGCATACAATACAAACGACCCAATATAAGACGAATACCTTAGTACTTAAAATGAAGGCACCTTTATCGGATAAAAGTGTCACGCAGCGTTCTTTGCTTCCATATGTATTGCAAGCGAGTACGAAGAACTATCCAACCACCCCTCAACTTCGCTCCTACCTTGATGAATTATATGGTGCCAGCTTTTATGTGGATGTAGGTAAAAAAGGAGAATACGATGTTATCAGCTTTACTATGGAAATTGCGAATGAAAAATTTCTTAGTGATTCTGCACCGTTACTCGAAAAAGGATTTGCGCTGCTTGCTGATATTCTCTTAAAGCCTAACAGTACGGATACTGCATTTGATGAACTATCCTTTACGAATGAAAAACGTTCACTTAAGCAAAGAATTCAATCACTTTTCGATGATAAAATGCGTTTCGCATCGACTAGACTCATTGAAGAAATGTGTCAAGGAGAACCCTATAGCCTTGAGACGCTGGGGAATAACAAAGACCTTGAGGCAATTACTGCAGAATCGCTGTACAGTTACTACAAACAAGCGATTGCAGAAGATGAGATTGATTTGTATGTAATCGGCGACGTGGAACAAACACAGGTAGAGCAGTTTGCAGACCGCTACATTCAGCTAAAGCCGCGTCAGCCTGTGCAGATGCGTTCAATTCAAAAAAACGTGGTAAAGGCAAAAGAGATATTGGAGAAAGATGATGTTAAACAAGGGAAGTTAAACATCGGATATCGGACGCAAATCGTTTATGGTGATCCAGATTATTACGCCCTTCAAGTATTCAACGGTATCTTTGGCGGTTTTTCCCATTCTAAGCTCTTTATTAATGTTCGTGAAAAAGCGAGTCTTGCCTATTATGCTGCTTCTAGGCTGGAAAGTCATAAGGGATTATTGATTGTGATGAGCGGGATAGAAACGGCCAATTACCGTCAAGCTGTTCAAATTATCTCGGAACAGATGAAAGCCATGAAAAACGGTGAATTTTCAGAGCAAGAGCTAGAACAAACAAAGGCTGTTATTCGAAACCAGATTCTTGAAACGATAGATTCTCCGCGCGGACTTGTGGAAATTATTTATCACAATGTCATTGCAAAAATTGATATACCATTAGAAAAATGGCTGCAAGCTACCGAGAAGATAACGAAGTCGGAAATAGTTGAAGCAGGGAAGAAAATCGAGTTGGATACCGTATATTTCTTAACTGGGACGGAGGTACCGCAGTAATGGAAAAAATCAAATTTGATCAATTACAGGAAGAAATTCTGCATGAAACAATGGCGAATGGCTTAGAGGTTTATGTCATTCCTAAAAAAGGATTTAATAAATCGTTTGCAACCTTTACGACCAAATACGGATCCATTGATAATCATTTTGTCCCGCTCGATAAGGACGATTATACGAAGGTACCAGACGGAATTGCACATTTTCTTGAGCATAAACTATTTGAAAAAGAAGATGGTGATGTCTTTCAGCAATTCAGCAAGCAAGGAGCGTCAGCAAATGCCTTTACTTCGTTTACTAGAACAGCCTATCTTTTCTCAAGTACATCTGAATTTGAACTAAACTTAAAAACATTAATTGACTTTGTCCAGGATCCTTATTTCTCCGAAAAAACAGTTGAAAAGGAAAAAGGGATTATTGGACAAGAAATTAATATGTATGATGATAATCCTGATTGGCGGTTATATTTTGGCACGATACAAAATATGTATCATACCCATCCAGTAAAAATCGATATTGCCGGGACGATTGATTCGATTGCTGGAATTACCAAAGATATGCTTTATGAATGTTATCATACGTTTTATCATCCAAGTAATATGCTCCTATTTATTGTTGGAGAAGTAAATGGAAAAGAAATCATGGATAAGATTCGCTCGAATCAAGAAACAAAAGACTACCAGCCTCAGCCGGAAGTTAAAAGGCAGTTTGAAGACGAACCGAGTGAGGTGGCTGTGAAAAAGAGTCAGTTGAAGATGAATGTTCAGACACCTAAGGTTATGCTTGGAATAAAAGCTCGTCATGTAAATCTTCAAGGTAAGGAGCTTCTAAAGACTGAATTAAGTGCTAATATTCTTTTGGAAATGCTCTTCGGCAAGAGCTCTTCTATCCATGAAGATCTTTATTCGACTGGATTAATCGACCAATCCTTTTCTTATGACTATACCCAGGAGCAGGGATTTGGGTTTGCGCTTCTTGGAGGCGATACGCTCCATCCAGATGAGCTGTCAGAAAAATTGACCGATCTATTACTTCAAGCTAAAACAGGAACAGGTCTTGATGAAAAAAGCTTGGAGCGGATTATTAAGAAAAAAATTGGTTCTTTTCTTCGCTCTTTAAATTCACCTGAATACATTGCTAATCAATTTACCAGATATGCATTTAATGATATGAATTTGTTTGATGTTGTTCCAATCTTAGAACAAATCCGTTTTGACGATATTAAACAAACGGCTGCAACATTAATTGATGAATCACAAATTACGGTCTGTCAGGTTATCCCAAAATAAGAGAGTGCCTTGTCATTACGACAAGGCTTTTTGAATGATTAAAGGAGCAGGAAAATGGAAAAAAGATTTGCTTTAATTACGGGAGCGAGCGGTGGGATAGGCAGAGCAATTGCTTTAAAACTTGCTGAAGATGATTACTCCCTTTATCTGCATTATAATCAAAATGAAAAATCGATTACGGAACTAATGAGTGAGCTTGACCGGTTTGATATTGAAGTCATTCCCATCCAAGCCGATTTAGGGAAACCTGATGGTTACAAACAAATAACTGCTCAAATTTTTTCTTTACACGCTGTTGTTTTGAATAGCGGCAATAGTTTTTATGGATTAATGAGTGATACAAATGATCAAATCGTGCAGCAGATGACACAACTTCATGTGGCAAGTCCTTTTCAATTAACACGTGAATTGCTGCCAAAGCTTATGTCTGCAAACAATGCTTCCATAGTCGCTGTAACGTCCATTTGGGGTCAGGCAGGTGCTGCTTGTGAAGTGTTTTACTCTATGGTAAAGGGAAGCCAAAATGCCTTTGTTAAAGCACTGAGTAAAGAGTGTGCGCTGAATAATATCCGCGTAAATGGAATTGCCCCAGGTGCGATTTCAACAGCCATGCTGGATGGGTTTACCGAAGAGGAATTTGATCAATTGAATGATGATATTCCGATGGGGAGAGTCGGTAAACCGATTGAGATTGCTGAAACAGCTGCCTTTTTGTTATCGTCTAAAGCTTCTTACATTACCGGTCAAATAGTGGGGGTTAATGGAGGTTGGTACTAACTCATCTGATACATGCATAATTTAAATCGCTTCTTCACAAACTAACTATGTACGAATTGAAAGAAGGGATGATGAAAGATGTCTGTATTAGATAATTGGGATCAATGGAAAAACTTCTTAGGAGATCGCTTGCATCAAGGGGAGCACCAAGGCCTTCAGCAAGATACTATAAGTAATCTTGCTTTTGAAATTGGCGACTACTTGGCTAAACAAGTGGAACCTCAAAATGATCAAGAGAAAGTGCTTGCCGATTTATGGTCAGTAGCAAGTGATGAAGAAAAGCATTCAATTGCGAGTATGATGGTTAAATTAGTGGAAAACAATGGTACACAGTAATTGATTTAAGGCCCTGTCATTTGATGGGGCTTTTTTTATTGTCATTGGTCAGATGCATGAGGGATTTATCTAACTGTTCATAATTACCTGCCACAGCGCAAGAATTATTTTAAATTTAAGTAAAGATTAGCCTTAATTTTAGAATGTTTTCGCTTTTAACTTAACCCATTATGCTATATTATAGAAAATAGACAATCATAGGGGTAGTTTTCCGCGATTCCGGGCACAAATGCGGTTTTTTTCACAAAACTACCTTATAAATAAGATCCTGTCACTTAAGGAGTGTTTGGATTGGAAAAAAAAGAATGGTATTTTGAATATGAAATACAAAAGAACCGTCCAGGTTTGTTAGGTGATATTTCTTCGCTGCTCGGTATGCTTTCGATTAATATCGTTACCATTAATGGTGTAGACGAAGGTAGACGGGGCATGCTATTAGTGGCAAATGACAACTGGAGTATTGAAAGATTTGAATCGATATTGTCGACAATGGACACCATAACGGTGCATAAAATAAGAGAGCCGAATCTCCGTGATCGCTTGGCTGTCAGGCATGGCAGATACATTCAGCGTGATGCCGATGAAAGAAATACGTTTCGTTTCGTCAGAGAAGATTTAGGGTTGTTAGTTGACTTTATGGCAGAGTTATTCAAACAAGATGGCCATAAGTTGATTGGTATTCGCGGGATGCCGCGGGTAGGAAAAACAGAATCAATTGTTGCCTCCAGTGTCTGTGCAAATAAAAGATGGCTATTTGTTTCGTCCACTCTCTTAAAACAGACTATTCGCAGTCAGCTAATTGAAGATGAGTACAATGACAATAATTTATTCATTCTGGATGGGATTGTGTCAACTCGCCGTGCTAATGAACGTCATTGGCAGCTTGTACGTGAAATTATGAGAATGGATGCGGTGAAAGTAGTCGAGCATCCTGATGTATTTGTTCAGAATACAGAATATACTTTAGAAGATTTCGATTACATTATTGAGTTACGAAACAACCCTGAAGAAGAAATTACATACGAAGCAGCAGACCAAAACGATCAGTTCGGTGCAAATGAATTTGGTTCAATCGATTTTTAAAATGGCAGGTGTTTTAATTGACGGAATTAGGAAATAGACTGAAAGAAGCTAGAACGGCCAGGGGGATGACCCTTGATGATCTACAAGAAGTGACAAAGATTCAAAAACGTTATTTGGTAGGCATCGAAGAAGGTAACTATGATATGATGCCCGGCAAATTTTATGTGCGTGCTTTTATAAAACAATATTGTGAAGCAGTTGGTCTTGAATCAGAAGAAATTTTTGAGCAGTACAAAACAGAAGTACCCGCGATCGCGAATCAAGAATTACCAGACCAGCTGTCACGAGTGCGTACAAGAAAGTCACTATCTCCATCAACTTCGAAATTTATGGAGGTATTCCCAAAAATTCTCGTTTCTATTTTTGTGCTTGGTGCCATTATTCTCGTTTATGTCTTATGGGTAAACTATACTAACGACAACAAAAGCAGCGGCAGTTCTGAAGTGAAAAATGAAGACAATGTTAATTATGGAGAGACCGAAAATTCTCCATTGGAGAAAGAGAAAGAAGAGACTAAAGAACCTGATGAAAAAATGACGGAACCTGTAGAAGAAGAGTCAGAAGGAACAGAAGAGGAACCGGAGCTTGAACAGGAACTCATCTCTGTAAGCAACGCAGGAACTAATAGTACGTATGAACTTAAGAATGCGGATAAATTTCTCCTGAAACTTTCTTCAAAAGGTGAAACGTGGGTAAGTGTTAAAAATGCAAACGGCAAGTCATTATTTGAAGGTATTTTAAAGGACAGCGAAAGCAAAGAAATTGATGTTTCAGAAGAAACAGAAGCGAAAGTTAGAATTGGTAATGCAGCCGCAACCGAAATTTATGTGAATGAAGAGCTGCTTGAATATTCGGTTTCACCAACGAAAAGTACTACACAGACAGTAACAATACAATTCACGAAACCTGAATAGTCATCTTATTGGTGACTATTTTTCTTCATGAGTGTTTAATGCGAATTTTTTGGAGGGTAAAGAAGTGAATCTACCGAATAAAATTACTATATCGAGAATCTGTTTAATACCTATCTTTTTATTAATAATGCTCCTGCCTTTGTCATGGGGAGAACTAAATGTAGATGGACATGTACTTCCAATTACCCATCTTGTAGGGACGCTGGTTTTTATTATCGCATCCACTACAGATTGGATCGATGGGTATTATGCTCGTAAGCTGAACATGGTCACAAACCTAGGGAAATTCTTAGATCCGCTAGCGGATAAATTGCTCGTGCTTGCTGCACTTTTGGTTCTAGTAGACTTAGATTTAATTTATGGACAAACGTGGATTGCAATCGTCATTATCAGCAGAGAACTAGCCGTAACAGGATTAAGAGCCATTTTAGCTGGATCCGGAGAAATTGTGGCTGCTGCTACGTTGGGTAAAATTAAAACATGGGCTCAGATTATTGCCATTTCCGCATTATTACTTCACAATCTGCCATTTGCCTTGTTCTCTTTCCCATTGGCATATATTGCGCTATGGATTGCGTTGATTTTCACTGTTTGGTCTGGTTGGGAATATTTTGCGAAAAATAAATCTATATTTATTAATTCGAAGTAAAGAACGGAGTGACTGGAGAGATGGATGCAGAAATTATCGCGGTTGGATCAGAACTGCTTTTAGGGCAGATTGTAAATACAAATGGCCGTTTTTTATCACAGCAATTCGCAGAAATGGGGATTAACGTTTATTATCATACGGTCGTAGGGGATAATGACAAGAGACTGCAGGATGCAGTCGATATTGCCAAGAAACGTGCAGACTTAATTGTTTTCACCGGCGGGTTAGGTCCTACGAAGGATGATATGACGAAAGAAACCATTTCAAGAATGCTGGGTAAAGAACTTGTTTTTGATCAAGAGGCCCTTCAATCCATTGAAGCTTATTTCACTAAATCAAACCGAGTCATGACTGAAAATAATAAAAAACAAGCACTTGTACTTGAGGGATCTGACATATTAGCAAATGATCATGGCATGGCACCCGGTATGGTCCTGACGGTCGAGAATATTACCTATATGCTTCTGCCAGGCCCTCCAAGTGAGATGGAACCAATGTTCTTGAAATACGGTTATGAAACGCTTATGAAATTGATGGATAAGCATGAACGAATCGAATCTAAAGTTCTGCGCTTTTTTGGGATTGGTGAAGCTAAGTTAGAAACAGTGATTGAGGACTTAATTGAAAAACAGTCCAACCCGACAATCGCGCCGCTTGCAGGCGATGGGGAAGTAACACTTAGGATAACAGCAAAGCATGAAACAAAAGAAAAGTGCGAAGAGATGATTGCTGCAGCTGAAAAAGAAATTTTAACCAGAGTCGGGCAATTTCATTATGGAAATAACCAAACTTCACTTATTAAGGAATTAGTGAAGGAACTTACTGTTCGGAAGCTGACCATTGCAGGAGCCGAAAGCCTGACCGGTGGAATGTTTCAAGAACAGCTGACAACAATCCCAGGAGCAGGTAAAGTCTTTAAAGGCGGTATTGTCAGCTATACAAATGATGCGAAATCAAATGTTCTCAATGTTAAAAACAAGACCATTGAACAATATGGCGTTGTCAGCGAAGAATGTGCGATTGAAATGGCTGAAAACGTCAGCTCTAAGTTTGATGCTGATATAGGAATCAGCTTCACCGGCGTTGCCGGACCTGATACACAAGAAGGAAAACCTGTGGGTACAATATTTATTGGTATTGCCTTTCGTAATGGGAAGTCTCTTGCTAAAAAGCTAAGTCTCTCGGGCAGCCGATCTCAAAATCGGGTTCGCAGCGTGAAATATGGCTGTCATTATTTACTGCAAGAATTAGAAAACATGTAACCCTAAGATTGTATGAAAAAAGGAGATGGCATTGCTGCCGT
>NZ_JAZVJO010000491.1:0-3202 GCF_059453735.1 Peribacillus sp.
AGCAAAATCAGCGACCCCAACAGTTTGCCGTTGACCAGCAGCTCATGAAAAACAAATTTCCCTAATCCCTTAAACCATTCAGAAAAGGAAAATTCTTTATCACCCGTGACGAAATCCATGAAGCTCCCCTTCTGACTTTCTGGTAGAAAACCGCCATATTCGGTAACAATATCGTCCCAAAATTTCGTGATTTCTTCTAGCCCTATACGTTCCATCTGGGACTGAACCAATTCATCTGTAATGGTTTCTTCATCATTTTCAGCAGCTGTTACAACGTCGGCTTGTACAAAAAAGAGGACAAGCACTACTAGGAATGCATAGAGGATCCATTGCTTCATTTTTTCACCCCATTAAACGCAATTAACTTGGTATCAATTGAATAATTGTTTCAATGATCACCGTCAAAATTGGAATTGCCATTGCGAGGATAAGGATTTTCCCGCTTAACTCAATTTTAGAGGCGATTGATCCCTGACCTGCATCTTTTGTTATTTGTGAGGCGAATTCTGCAATGTATGCAATGCCGATAATTTTTAGAATCGTTTCCATGTACATCATATTGACATGAGCATTTACTGCCAGGCTTTCAAGCATTTTTATAATTTCATAGATTTTATCCGCTAAAAACAGAAAGATGGAACACCCAACAAAGACAATTAATAAAAAGGCGAAATTAGGTTTCTGTTCTTTTAGAATTAAGGCGAGAAAGGTAGCAATTAGGGCTACTCCGGCAATTTTAATTATTTCAATGGCCGATCCCTCCCCTACTGAAATAGAAAGACTGATTTTATTTTCTGAAATAAATCTTCAATAATGGAGGCTACCATGAATAAAATATAGATAAAGCCAAAAAGTGTTACCCACTGGGCATACTCCTTTTTACCAACTTGATCTAGAATGGTATGAATGAATGCCACCACAATCCCAACACCCGCTATTTTAAAGATGATATCAACATCAATCCCCATACTAATCTCCCCCTATAGCAGCAATAGAGTCAATAACAGACCGGATAAAAACCCTAAGCTCTTCATCATCTTTTCATACTTCAGCTGTCGGTCAATTGCTTCTGATTCCTCCCGTTCAAGATGTGTTAACGTAAGTAAAATCTGCTTTTGCTGATGGTACCGATCATGGCGTCCCAGTGTTTCACCAAACTGTACTAGAATCTCGAATTCCCCCTGCTTAAGAGCCAGCAATCCCCATACTCGCTGCAAGCTTTCCTCCCATGCTTGTTTTACCGTAGTATTACCTGAAGAAAGAAGGCCCGAAAAGGATTCAAAAAATAGGGATAGAGGCATTGGTACTAGCTTGGATAGCTTTTTCGCTGCATCTTGCAGAGGGGTTTGTCCGTACATAATCTCAGCTTCTAACGACTGTAGTGCAAGCTTGATTTGACGCAGCTGTTTGGGTCTCAGTGCAAGATGCTTGGCTGCCTCAAAACCTGCCCAGGTTGTCACGAGAATAATGATCGCTGCTCCAATCAATTTGATCACTTATTGCCCACCTCATCTTTATTTACTACTCGTCCCTGACCATCTATAATTCGATAGACCCGATTTGAGCCTTCCGCTCGGTTTAACTCGACGAATCGCTCAAAAATGTTCATATCGAGGATTTTCGCAATAAAGGGACGTTTCTTCACTTCTGCTAATGAATGTCCATGTGTAGTAATTAACAGCGTTATTCCTGAATTGACTGCTTCCAACACAGCGTCTGTATCTTCATTCCGCCCAATTTCATCGGCAACTAGGACGTCCGGAGACATCGAACGGATTAACATCATCATCCCTTCAGCTTTTGGACATCCATCGAGCACGTCAACCCGGGGACCAAACTCAAGCTGCGGAATACCGTTCACACAACCAGCAATCTCAGAACGCTCGTCAACAATCCCTACCTTTTTCGGGGGAATGTTCATTGACTCACTTCCTGTTGAGATGATTCTAGCCATGTCTCGAAGCAACGTCGTTTTCCCCGTCTGCGGCGCTCCAATAATCATCGTGTGAAGCCAGCCATTACTATACACACTTGGCATCAGCATTTCAGCGGCTCCAATTTTCTGCCGGGCAATCCGGATATTGAAAGAAGAAACGTCCCGTATTGCTTTTACACGACCATTTTCAAGAATTACTTTCCCTGCCAACCCTACACGATGTCCCCCGCTGATGGTTATATATCCTCGTCTCAATTCCTCTTCGACGGTATAGAGGGAAAAATGACTTAAGTGATTAAGAAGCTGTTGGGCATCCTCTGAATCTGCTGTATATGGTAAAAATGCAGGTTCTCCTGCAACCATGATTTCCAGTGGTCGTCCTACTCGAACGCGCAGCTCCTCAATTTGGGCAGTTAAGGCTTCGGGAATTCTGCGAAACTGCTCCTGAAGTTTTTTGGGCAAAAAGGATATGACCGTCTCCATTCCACGAACCCTCCTATTTGCTGTGATTCATTAGTTAAAATGTATGCCTCCTATACGACTTTATGACAAGCTTTCGGCACTTGCGGGTAAATAACGGTGATAATTTTGCGAGAAACTAAAGCAAAAAGACACAAAAAAACCGGACCCCCTTAAAGGAGTTCGGTCAGTTTGTAGAGAAAAGACTGTGCGAAATGGTTCATTCCGTACCTCTTTTGTCATTTTTAACATATTTCATGGAATTCCCCCTGCTTATCAGGCAACTAAGTCTCTAATTAGTACTGTTTTCCATCTTTAAATTTTATCTGCTTTCAGGATCACTTGTGTTCAACTTAATAATCTTTAATTCATCCTGTTAGAACGGATTTATTGGAACTCTTCGTAATTCCCCCGAATTGAATTCCTCCTAAATCTGCTCTTGGGTAGCGCGTGTTTCCATTTGAGCGTCGGACTAAAATCCAAATTAAATTTAGAAAGACCATTGATTGGAGTGGAGGGCGTGAAGACTCCTGCGGGAACAGCGGGACAGGTGAGACCCCGCAGGAGCGTAAGCATTGATGCGGCTCACCGCCCGCCCCTTGGATAAGCGAGGCGCCTGGAACGGAAATCATCAGCCTCATTTTAAAAACAAAAGAAGACTGTAGAAAAACATAATTGATATCGAGTTTGTGCTACCCTTAATAATCTTTGATTTTTCCTTTTCGAACGGATCAATCGGGAAGAGTGTAATTTCCCCGTTTGCTTGACTTAATCCTGAATTAGTTTCAATACCTCGTGTTTTAATTT
>NZ_JAZVJO010000492.1:0-5920 GCF_059453735.1 Peribacillus sp.
CCAAGTACCTTCATATTTTTTGTATTGGCTGAAAAACTTGTTACCATCGATTCATTATCACCAGTCGCCCGGAGTGCAAGGCCCACCTCTGTTTTTAAAAAATTCGACATAATTATTTTAATGAGGACAGCCAAGAAAAACATAATGATCAAAATCGACCATGTTTTTGGTAAGCTGTCTCCCAATCCAATAAAGGTCAGTCCCTTATTCAGCACTTCATCTACTTTCGTTTTTGACCACATTTCTTGAATAGATGTCATTAAGGTAGACTCAGACAGCAGGGGAATATTGGACTTTCCCATAATCCGTAAATTAATGGAGTAAAGCGCAATCATCATAAGAATGCCTGATAAAAGAGGATTAATATTCCCTCTCGTATGCAGCAGCCCCGTAATCGTACCTGCGGCAAATCCTGCTAACAAAGCTGCTGCTGTAGCTATGAGCGGTGAATATCCATTGATAATCATAATCGCGGATAAAGATGCTCCAGTAACAAAGCTGCCATCCACTGTTAAATCCGGAAAATCGAGAATGCGAAACGTTAAATATACCCCCAGAGCCATAATCGCATAGATCATTCCGGATTCAACTGAACTAAATAATGCAGGGAACATCGTAGTCATCCTTTCTATTACAAAGCACAAACCATTCAAGAATACTAGACAGTATTTAGAAGGGTTTTCTCGTTATGAGATCATTTATTTTACAAGCTCTGCTTCTGATTTCCATTCTTCTTTGATTTCTATTCCCATTTCTTTTGCGGCTGTTTCATTGATAACCAATTTTAGTTTTTGTGGATATTGAACAGCTAGTTCTGAAGGTTTCTTGCCATCCTTCAGAATCTCGGCTGCCTTTTCTCCAGCTTCATAGCCAATATCATAGTAACTGAAGCCGAAAGCTGCAAACCCGCCGCGTCCGACTGAATCTAATTCACCTACTAATAAAGGAATGTCTTTGTCATTAGCAACCATAACTACCGATTCAAGGGCAGAAACAACCGTATTATCCGTGATAATATAAAATGCATCTACTTTGCCAATCAGTGACTCGGTTGCTTGTTTCACTTCTGCTGAAGTAGATACAGAAGCTTCGACAATTTCAACACCTGCCTTTTTAGCTTCTTCCTTTAAGGCATCGACTTGAACAACGGAATTTTGTTCGCCTGCGTTGTAGATGGTCCCGATTTTCTTTGCACTAAGTTCATCCGCAAGGAAGGCAATTGATTTAGGGATGGCTTCTGGATGATAGTCCGTTGTTCCCGTCACGTTACCACCGGGAGATTCCATTGATTGTACCAATTTGGTTACAACAGGATCTGTTACAGAAGTAAACACAATCGGAATATCCTTCGTCGCATTTAATGCACTTAACGCACTAGGAGTCGAATTTGCAAAAATTAAGTCTACTTTATCATTCACAAAATTTGTCGCGATTGTCTGGCTGTTATTTGGATCACCTTGTGCGTTCTGTTCATCGAACTCTGCATCTATCTTTTGATCCTCTAACGCTTTTTTAAATCCTTTAAAAGCTTCATCCAGTGAAGCATGCTGGACAATCTGAGTGACGCCAATTGTCACCTTTTCTTGTTTTTCCCCCGACGAATCATCTTTTTCAGCTGTGTCAGTGCACCCTGAAAGCAAGACACCAGCCAATACGAGTGATGCTCCTGTTTTCAACCAGTTCTTTTTCATCCCTGATCCCCCTACATCTCTTTTTATTATAAAATTATAGTCATATTGGACAAACTTTTACAATCTATTTTTTGATTTTTTTAGGAATATTCTAACTATTAAAACAATAAAAACCCAACTCTCATTTAGGAGAGTCGGGTTTTTATTGTTTCTTCATTACTTATTAATCGCGTTATCCACGATTTCGTTTACCTCAGTCCGGTTAATTTTTTCTCGTCCTTCAAGTAAAGCCTTTAACGTTCCATGGGCAAGCGCTAAAGGAATATTACAGAAATTCCGAACCACCTGAGACTTGATTTCTGTTAAGTAGGTATCAGCTAGGCTTAAATTCGTTTGGGTATAAGCAAGCATTTCCTCAAATCCCCAGCCTTGCGGATAAAAGTTAACCCCGCGTTCAGAATCTTCCCCTTTGTTGCGAAGAATATTAACAGCCTGCAGGCCGCGTCCGAATGCTATGGCCAGCTCTTTATCTGCCTCGGTTTCGTCATACCATTTCCAGATATCTGTGAGCATCACACCTACAAGTCCTGCAACATAATAGGTGTACTCATCAAGATCCTCTACACTTTTAATTTCCCAGTTTTTCTCCGTCCATTTAGCCATTCCACCTGCCATGATCGCTGTTGATTCTAGGACCTTTTCGGAAATTGAATCCGGACAGAGACTAATCCAGTCATGCAGCAGGAGAGTCACTTCTGGGAGTAACGAGTGGTACGGCTCAAATAACGTCTCAATGGATTCTTTTGAAACGTCTTCCTGGAGCAGTTTGCTTAATTCAGTCAATAACTTGATTTTCACCTCAGAAGGAAGTTTCGGATGATCTTCAATCTCATCTATAGCTCTCATACAAAGGTAAGCAGCCCCCACTGTATCTTGCAGTTCACCTGGAAGGTGGCTGATTGGGATAAAGAATGTCCGGCTCGTCTTCAATAAAAAATCAATCGCCTTAGTATGTAGTGTATCCTTGCTCATATTAATAGCTCCTTTTAATAGCATTTCGATCTATGATTATAGTATAGCCCTTTTAACTATTCAGCTCTAGTTCTTTCCCTTTAATTTAAGGGGATCTTCACTGACAATAGGTCTTCAGCAATTATTGTTTCAGGAAAAACAGCAGCGGCTTCATTCCGAAGCTGGATGATATCATCTGCTAGATAACGTGAACTAATATGCGTCAAGATTAACTGTTTCACTCCAACACGACTGGCAGTTTCAGCTGCCTGGACGGTAGTGGAATGATAATAATCATGTGCAATTTTCACATCTTTTTCAGAAAAAGTCGCTTCATGCACAAGATAATCTGCATTTTCAGCTAGAAGATTTACTGCCTCACAAGGTCTCGTGTCACCTAAAATGGTGATCACTCTTCCCTTTTGCGGTTCGCCAAGATAATTCTTTCCACTCAGAATTCTCCCATCCTCGAGCTGTACATCCTCACCATTTTTTAAGCGCTTAAATAAAGGACCGGGCTTTATTCCTTCTAAGCGTAATTTATCAACGAGCAGCACACCTGGCCGATCTTTTTCAACGATTCGATAACCAAGACAGAATATACCATGATCAAGCGGCATAGCAGTCACGATAAAAGTTTCATCTTCAAACACGACCCCTTCAGTAACCTCTATAAATTGCAATGGATACAAAACACGGGTTCCACTAACCCTTAAGCTTGTTAATACGAACTCTTCAATTCCTGTTGGTCCATATATGATTAATTCTTCTGTCCCGCCTTGAAACGAACGGCTGCTTAATAGTCCTGGAAGACCGAAAATATGATCGCCGTGTAGATGCGTAATGAAAATTTTTTCAATCCGTCTCGGTTTTACTGGAGTCCTTAATATTTGATGCTGAGTAGCCTCTCCGCAATCGAATAGCCAAACAGCACCTCGTTCTTCGAGCAGTTCTAGGGCAATGGCAGATACATTTCTCGCTTTAGCCGGTATTCCTGCACCAGTTCCTAAAAAAACAAAATCCACAATACACCCTCCGATTATACAATTATTCTTTAGGTTAAATATATCATAAACCAACGGGAACATAAATTAGCAGCATTAAGGGGAAAATAAAGGACAGCCTCTATAAAAATTAAGAAGTATAGGTTCAATTGATTGCGTTAAAGCAAAACAATCATTAAAATGATGAAGTTGATGGTACACATGTATTTTATAGAAAAGAGAGGTTTTTTATTGTGACAACAGCGAATAAACCGACTGCATTAATCGTGATCTTCGGTGCTACTGGTGATTTAGCGAAGCGGAAATTATTTCCTTCCATCTATCGGTTGTTCCAAAAAGAGAAAATGGGTAACTTTGCTGTCGTTGGTGTAGCAAGAAGACCCTTAACCGAAGAAGAGTTCCAAGCAAATGTAAAAGATTCCGTAACAACATTCGCAGGAGCTACAGAAAACATCGATGAGTTTGCTTCCCATTTCTATTATCATTCTCATGATGTAACCAATGATGGATCATACATAAAACTTCGGGAAATGGCAGAAAGTCTAGATGAGCAGTATAAATTATCAGGTAATCGTATTTTTTACCTTGCGATGGCTCCTGAATTTTTCGGAACAATTGCTGAGCAATTAAAAGCCCAAAACTTGACCGAAACAAAGGGTTATAAACGTCTGGTTATCGAAAAACCATTTGGCACAAGCTTTGAATCAGCTCAAATATTAAACGATAAAATCCGGACAGCTTTTTCAGAGGATGAAATTTATCGAATCGATCATTATCTTGGTAAAGAAATGGTCCAAAACATAGAAGTTATTCGCTTCTCCAATGCCTTATTTGAGCCGCTTTGGAACAGCCGTTACATTTCTAACATCCAAGTCACATCTAGTGAAGTGCTTGGCGTGGAAGAACGCGGCCGGTACTATGAAACAAGCGGTGCACTCCGTGATATGGTGCAAAACCATTTAATGCAAATGGTTGCGCTTCTTGCAATGGAACCGCCAATCCGCTTAGAAACTGAAGAAATCCGGAGTGAAAAAGTACGTGCTCTTCGTTCGCTTCGTCCGCTCAAAAAAGAAGAAGTTGGTCAATACTTTGTCCGCGGACAGTACGACGAAGGTGTCGTGGATGGAGAAAGGTTACCTGCCTATCGAAATGAGCAAATGGTAGATCCTAATTCAAATACGGAAACATTTGTTGCTGGTAAGTTGATGATTGACAATTTCCGTTGGGCTGGCGTTCCTTTTTATATCCGTACAGGAAAAAGAATGGAAGCTAAATCAACACGGATTGTTGTTCAATTTAAAGACATTCCTATGAATTTGTATTACAAGCCCAATGAAACGTTAAACCCGAATCTGCTTGTCATCCACATTCAGCCAGAGGAAGGAATCACGCTTCACCTTAACGCAAAAAAATCCGGTAAAAACATTGAAACACAGCCTGTTCAATTGGCTTACTCAAGCAGTAAAGTCGACCGGATCAACACCCCCGAGGCATATGAAAAACTCTTGTTTGACAGTATGCGCGGCGATGCAACTAACTTCACTCACTGGGATGAAGTAGCCCTATCTTGGAAATTTGTCGATACGATTTCTGAAGTATGGGAAAACACAAAAGAAACAAACTTCCCGAATTATCCAGCCGGCAGCACCGGTCCAAAAAGTGCTGATCAACTTCTAGAAGAAGACGGAAACTTCTGGTGGCATATCGATAAATTCGAGCCTAAAGATTGTACGTGAAGACCAAAAGCAGACACCCGCGTCCGGGTGTCTGCTTTTTAATTTAGGAGACATCCTTTTTTTGAAGTTTCCCCTTAAACATACCATGTTTTACTTTGCTTCTTACTTTCTTCTCCTCGGCTGCATTCTTTTCAGAACCAAAATTTAACCAGAAAGAAATACTCGTTTCAAATAGAATCATTAGTAGGAAGAAAACAGCTGCCAGCCATACAACCTGCATGAATCAACCTCTCCTTTACTTACATTACCGTCTCTCGAGAAGTATATGCACCTAAACAATTAGCCATGAAGGAAAATGATGATACTCTTCTACCCGAAGGAACTGTCGTATAAACCCTGCCCATTATTCTGCTCCAACTCCAACTGATTCTTCCCTACTGTTTTTTTGCTTGAGTTAGCTGTCGTTTGGCTCTTTTTCCATCTTCATTCAGCCTGACTAATCTAAGCAGGTTTTCATCGTATCCACTCTTTCTGAAGCACCCGGAAGGGCTTGGTATTCTCATAAACTTTAGTCATTCGGCCCAAAGTGGGAAACATT
>NZ_JAZVJO010000493.1:0-8479 GCF_059453735.1 Peribacillus sp.
ACTTATTCTTCCCTACCACACAAAAAAGCTATCGAGGGTTTCTCGATAGCTTTCCGCATTATCCAATGGCAAGCTTGCCTTCTAGTTCGCGGACAATCGTGACAAATTGTCCTTCGCTGAATGGGTAGCCTGATTTGGTGATTTTGACTTTGACGACTTCGCCAATCATGTCTTCCGATCCTGGGAAGACGACTTTTAGATAATTATCTGTGTATCCTTCGTATAGACCCTGTTCTTGGTTTTCGTTGAAACGATTTTCGGGAATCACTTCAACAATTTCACCTTCATAACGGGATGCATATTCTTTGGCCAGTTGATCAGATAACGTGATTAGGCGGTGGACGCGCTCATTTTTGATTTCTTCATCTACTTGATTTTCCATTCGAGCAGCCGGTGTTCCGGTCCGTTTAGAATAGGGAAAGACATGTAATTCAGAGAATTTATGATTCTTGATAAAATGATAGGTCTCCAGAAACTCTTCTTCCGTTTCACCAGGAAAACCGACTATGACATCAGAAGTAACCGCTAACCCTGGAAGTGCCTTATGTAATTTAACAAGACGATCTGCAAAGTAGTCCATTGAATATTTCCGTCTCATCCGTTTCAACACTGTATCTGAACCAGACTGAAGCGGAATATGGAGATGCGGCACTACTTTTTTTGAGTTAGCGAGTACTTCAATCACTTCGTCACTAATTTGGCTTGCTTCAATCGAGGAAATCCGAATCCGTTTCAAACCGTGAACTTGTTCTTCCAAATCACGAAGCAGCATGGCAAGGTTATAATCCTTCATGTCTTCACCATATCCACCCGTATGGATTCCAGTTAAAACAATTTCCTTGTATCCTGCGTCAACCAATTGCTGTGCTTGTTTAAGAACTTCCAGTGGATCACGTGAACGCATTAACCCACGCGCCCATGGAATGATACAGAATGTACAGAAATTATTGCAGCCTTCTTGGATTTTTAAGGATGCACGAGTCCGATCGGTAAAAGCTGGAACATCTAGCTCTTCATAGACCCGCGTTTTCATGATGTTGCGCACACCATTGATTGGCTGCCGTTCTACCTTAAATTGCTCGATCAGCCCCAATAGTTTTGTACGGTCTTGTGTACCAACAACAATATCAACGCCTGGAATGGCCATGATTTCTGCTGGAGACGTTTGAGCATAACATCCAGTTACCGCAATCACAGCATCTGGATTACTCCGGATTGCTCGGCGGATTACTTGCCGGCTTTTTTTATCACCGGTATTAGTAACTGTACATGTGTTAATAACATAAACGTCGGCAGTTGATTCATATTCCTTACGCTCATAGCCTTCTGCCTTGAATAATTGCCAAATAGCTTCGGTTTCATAATGATTTACTTTACAGCCTAACGTATGAAAAGCAACAGTCGACACATCATCACCCCAAAAGTTCTAAATGATAAGAAACAGCAGCAAGCGCATACAGCGGTGCTGTTTCTGTACGCAAAATCCTTGGACCCAGCCCGCAAGCAATAAAGCCCGCTTCCACCAGCTTGTCCAGCTCTTTCTCTGTTATTCCGCCTTCCGGTCCAAAGACAAATAAAATGGATTGTCCAGGTTTGATTACTTTCAAAGTAGAAGCCAGTTTAGCAGTTTCCCCCTGCTTAGCCGATTCTTCAAAGGCAATCAACTTATAATCATACTCTTGAGCGCGTTCAATCAACCCTGATAAAGTAACTGGTTCATTCACAACAGGCACTACTGTACGATGTGATTGCTCAGCCGCTTCCTTGGCGATTTTTTGGAGACGCTCGGTTTTCTTACCAGCTTTTTTTTCATCCCACTTGACTACCGAACGTGCTGCCTGGAAAGGGAAAAAGGAAAAAGCTCCAAGTTCGGTTCCTTTTTGGACAATATATTCTAGCTTATCGCCTTTTGGCAGTCCGCTGGCAATACTCATTCTTACAGGAAGTTCTTTCTCTTCCTTAGTCCATTCAATAACATCCGCCAACACAGCATCATCCGTTATTGTTTTAATTTCAGCAATAGCAGCCTGTCCTCCCGGCTGTACGACAATCACCGTGTCTCCTGCTTCCATTCGCATCACACGGACAATATGATGAAAATCATCACCCGTTATGGTAACCGATGATTCAGTAAAACTTTCCATTGGTACAAAATATCGCTGCACACTTACACCCACTTGTTGGTAAAATTAGCGAACATTTACTTTATCATAACAAAATGGCGCTATCATTATCAAATCGATAATGCGCGCCTTTTGAAAATCAGTTATTTTTTTTAGCAATCAACGCAACCCAGTCTTCCATCAAGATGGTTTCTTCAATGGTAAAACCTGAAGCAATAATAGCGTCTTTTACGTCTTGTTTCTTTGGATTAATAATACCCGAGGCAATAAAATAACCGCCTGGTTTAACAACCGTTGCTACATCATCAGTAAAGCGCATAATGACTTCAGCCAAAATGTTAGCCACTACGATATCCGCTTGTTCGTTAACGCCATCGAGTAAATTTCCCTGGGAAACATCCACACGATCCTGAACCTTATTTAGCTTAACATTGATTCTTGCTGAATTGACGGCTACTTCATCCAAGTCTAGAGCTTGAATATGTTTCGCCTCTAACAGTGCTGCCGCAATACTTAAAACTCCAGATCCTGTACCGACATCCACCACTAAATCGCCCGGTTTGACGATTTGTTCTAATGCTTGGATGCACATAACGGTAGTCGGATGTGTTCCAGTTCCAAATGCCATACCTGGATCGAGCTCAATGATTAACTCATCACTTGAAACCGGCGTGTAATCCTCCCACGTTGGAACAATGGTAAACCGCTCAGAAATTTTAACTGGGTTATAATATTTCTTCCAAGCTGTAGCCCATTCTTCTTCATTAACCTCACTGATTGAAACCGAGTTTTTCCCGAGATCGATATCAAATAACAGCAAATTATTAATGGCTTCTTTAATTTCTTCTACGGTTTCACCAAGAAAACTATTAACAGGCAGATAGGCTTTTACAATAACGCCTTCTTCTGGATAATCGGCAGGGTTAAGCTGGTAGATTTCCCCAAAAACATTTTCTCGTACTTTGTAAAGTTCCTGAGGGTCTTCAATAACGACTCCACTAGCGCCCGCCTCATGTAAAATATTAGAAACGGGTTCTACCGCATCGTTTGTTGTATGGATTGTAAATTCAGACCATTTCATAATCTACCAACTCCCCTAGTACTTAATCGCCTTTAAAAGCACGTTTCACTTTTGCAAAAAAGCTTTGCTCTTGCTCATCAGGAGCGTTTTGCCCGCTGATTTCAGAGAATTCTCTAAGCAGCTGCTTTTGTTTTTCGGTTAGCTTGCGCGGTGTAACTAACAAGATCACAACATGCTGATCTCCTTGACCATACCCTCTGACATTCGGTGCACCTTTTCCTTTTAAACGGAAGCGCGTTCCTGTTTGTGTACCAGCCGGAATTTTTAATTTAACCTTACCATGAACGGTAGGTACTTCAATTTCATCACCAAGTGCTGCTTGAGTTATGGTTATCGGCATTTCACAATAGATGTCATCGCCATCGCGTTCAAAGAACTCATGGCTGCGGATAGAAAATACAACGTATAAGTCGCCTGGAGGGCCGCCGTTAACACCTGGTTCACCCTGTCCAGTTACACGCAGCTGCTGGCCATCATCGATACCTGCAGGAACTTTTACTTCAATTTTCTTACGCGTTTTAACTTTCCCATCACCATGACAGGTTGAACATTTGTTTGGAATGATTTTTCCTGTTCCTTGGCAGTGATGACATGAACGTTTATTAACAATTCGGCCAAATGGCGTATTTTGTTCAACATTTAACTGACCCGTACCTTGACAATGTGAACATGTATTAACTTTTGTACCAGGCTTAGCGCCGGAGCCCTTACACGTTTTACATTCTTCTTCACGCGGGATTTCAATTGTTGTGTCTTTACCAAACACAGCTTCTTCAAATTTAAGTGACATTGTATATTGAAGATCCGCACCCTGACGCGGTGCATTTGGATCTCTGCGTCGACCGCCGCCGCCTCCGAAGAAGGAGCTGAAAATATCTTCAAACCCGCCGAAACCGCCGCCACCACCGAAATCTTGACCAAAGCCTTGATTCGGATCCGTATGACCAAATTGATCATAATGAGCTTTCTTTTGCTGATCACTCAATACTTCATAAGCTTCGCTGATCTCTTTAAATTTTTCATCCGCATCCGCAGCCTTATTAATATCTGGATGATATTGTTTAGACAGCTTACGGTAGGCTTTCTTAATTTCATCTTTTGAAGCACTTTTCGAAACGCCAAGCACTTCATAATAATCTCGTTTGTTCATTTATTATTCACTCCCGATCCGATTCACATAAAAATAATAATAGCATTCTATCTCTAATAAGCGCAAGCATCTGTTATAGGAAGACCGACAAATTTCGCCATTAACTGACAGCCCGTTTAAACACGCTTTTTCATCAAAAAAGTCAAAGCCAAGAGAACCTGACTTTGACTTTTTTTTATCGGTACATTTAGTTAGACCGACTTATTTCTTTTCTTCGTCGTCGACTTCAGTGAAGTCAGCATCAACCACATTATCATCAGCAGGGCCTTGTTCAGCTCCGCCTTCTGCAGCTTGCTGTGCTTTTGCAGCTTCTTCATAAAGCTTAACGGTTAAGGTTTGAACGATTTCAGAAAGTGCGTCTTTTTTCACACGGATTTCTTCAATTTCATTCTTCTCGATAGCAGCTTTTAATTCTTCTTTTGCTTCGTTAGCTTTTGTTACTTCTGCTTCGTCTACTTTACCTTCAAGATCTTTAAGCGTCTTTTCAGTTTGGAAGACAAGCTGATCTGCTTCGTTGCGAAGTTCTACTTCTTCTTTACGTTGTTTATCAGCTTCAGCATTTTCTTCTGCTTCACGAACCATGCGGTCGATTTCTTCATCAGAAAGACCTGAAGATGATTTAATTGTAATGGTTTGTTCTTTGCTTGTGCCAAGATCCTTCGCACGAACGTTAACAATACCGTTTTTATCAATATCAAATGTTACTTCAATTTGCGGTACGCCGCGTGGAGCTGGCGGAATGTCGCTTAATTGGAAGCGTCCAAGTGTTTTATTATCTGATGCCATTGGGCGTTCACCTTGAAGAACGTGGATATCAACTGCTGATTGGTTATCAGCTGCAGTTGAGAACACTTGTGATTTGCTTGTTGGAATCGTTGTATTACGTTCGATTAATTTAGTGAACACACTGCCCATTGTTTCAATTCCCAATGAAAGTGGAGTTACGTCAAGAAGAACAACGTCTTTAACATCACCAGTCAACACGCCGCCTTGAATTGCAGCACCCATTGCTACTACTTCATCAGGGTTAACGCCTTTGCTTGGCTCTTGACCAATTTCTTTACGAATTGCTTCAACTACAGCAGGAATACGAGTTGATCCACCAACTAGAATAACTTTATCGATTTCAGAAGCCTTAAGACCTGCATCTTTCAACGCTTGACGAGTAGGTCCCATTGTACGCTCAACAAGTTCAGATGTAATTTCATCGAATTTGCTTCTAGTTAATGTAAGATCAAGGTGAAGTGGTCCAGCTTCTCCAGCAGTGATGAACGGTAACGATACTTGTGTTGAAGTAACACCAGAAAGATCTTTTTTCGCTTTTTCTGCTGCATCTTTCAAACGTTGTAATGCCATTTTATCTTTGGAAAGATCAACGCCATTATCCTTTTTGAATTCAGCTACTAGATAATCGATTACTAATTGGTCAAAGTCATCTCCACCAAGTCTATTATCACCAGCAGTTGATTTAACTTCGAATACACCGTCGCCTAGTTCCATAATGGAAACGTCGAATGTTCCGCCGCCAAGGTCAAATACAAGGATGGTTTGATCTTCGTCTGTTTTATCCAAACCATACGCAAGAGCAGCTGCAGTTGGTTCATTGATGATACGTTCTACTTCAAGACCAGCAATTTGGCCAGCATCTTTAGTAGCTTGACGTTCAGCATCATTGAAGTAAGCAGGAACAGTAATAACTGCTTTCGTTACTTCTTCTCCAAGATATTCTTCAGCATATGATTTTAAGTACTGAAGGATGATGGCTGAAATTTCTTGAGCTGAATATTCTTTTCCTTCTGCCTCAACTTTATGGTTTGTACCCATATGACGTTTAACCGACATGATTGTATTAGGGTTTGTAATTGCTTGACGCTTTGCTACTTCCCCAACTTGACGTTCGCCATTTTTGAATGCTACAACTGATGGTGTTGTACGATTGCCTTCTGGATTTGGAATAACCTTTGGTTCTCCGCCTTCAAGTACGGATACACAAGAGTTTGTTGTACCTAAATCAATACCGATAATTTTGCTCATTATAGTAACCTCCTATTTAATATGTAATCCGGACTGCTTATCCGTTCACTTTAACCATTGCTGGACGCAGGACGCGGTCCTTCAACATGTAACCTTTTTGGAATTCTTCAACTACTACATTCGATTCAAAACTGTCGTCTTCTACTTGCATGACAGCTTGGTGAAGGTGGGGATCAAATTCTTTTCCCACCGTTTCGATAGGCGTAATGCCTTCTTTCTTCAAGGCTTCTAGGAGGCCTTTATAAACCATATCCATCCCAGATAGCAATGACTTTGTTTGCTCATTGTCTGCTTCAACCTTCGTTGCTCTTTCAAAATTATCAAGAGCCGTCAATAAATCAGAAGCAAGGCTTTGAGCTCTATATTTTTGGGCAGCCTCCGCATCTAAGCGGGCACGGCGCCTTGAATTATCGAAATCAGCTTGTAAACGCAAGTAACGATTTTCTAATTCATTATACTTTGCTTCTAATTCAACTAGTTTGCTGTCTTCTTCAGAAGGTGTCTCAGCATTTTCTGCTTCAACTTCTTCTTCCGCAAAAATCACTTCTGCCTCTGGAGTTTCTTCCAGATTTTTATCTTCAGTGTTTTCATTTTCTAACGTTGCGTCTTTTTTATTCGTTTCTGTCATAATCTCACCTCCCCAAAAGGGTGCTTTATATGGTGAAAGGTACAGCATGGAAGGTGTTAACCTTAGCCTCACTCTATCCTTTACTACTATTTTTGATACAACTTCGTTAATAGTGCAGTAAAATCATTGGAGAAGAACTGCAGCAGGCTGATCACTCTTGAATATTCCATCCGAGTGGGACCTAGAATAGCCAGTGTTCCTACCTGTTCATTCCCTACTGAATAAGTTGCCGTAATTAAACTGCAATCCTTAAGAATAATGTTTTTATTTTCTCGTCCTATCGAAACATGTATACCGGAAGGGTTTTGTGTAATAATTTCATAAATACCCTTTTCCTGTTCAATCATCGATAGCAGAGACGTTATCTTATCGATATCATGGAATTCCGGCTGCTTAAGCATGTTGGTTTTTCCGCCGAAAAACAATTTTTCAGATATAGTACCTGAAAAACTATCGGCAAGGGACGAAACCAGTTCGCCGTAGCTATGAATGTGCTGACGTAAAAGAACAGCAACTTCTTTATATATTTTGTCCTTTAATTCAATCAGCGGAACACCTACAAGCCGTTCATTTAAAATGTTCGCCACTTTCTCCAGCTCATTTATATCAAATGACGGCGGCAAGGAAAACGTTTTGTTTTCGACATGACCAGTATCCGTTACGATAATCGCTATCGCTGCTTCTTGATTTATCGGGATAATCTGAATCTTACGCAGCTTATGTTCATGAACTTTCGGTCCAAGAACAATCGATGTGTAATTGGTTAATTCAGACAAAATATTAGCCGAATTCTTAATGATATTCTCCAGCTCATAAATCCGTTCTGCAAACACCGATTTAAGCATTAATCTGTCATCTTTGTTCAATGCTTGTGGTGATAGCAAATGGTCTACATAATACCGATACCCTTTTTCCGAAGGTACCCTGCCTGAAGAAGTATGAGTTTTTTCTAAAAAGCCCAAGTCCTCTAAATCAGACATTTCATTACGGATCGTTGCCGAGCTAAAGGTAATTCCCTCTTTTTTCGACAAACTTCTAGAACCAACCGGCTGAGCATTACTGATAAAATCATCAATGATGATTTGTAATACTAATAATTGACGATCAGTTAGCATCTTTGATCACCTCTGTTAGCACTCTGTCTTAGCGAGTGCTAATATATTAATAAATTATCAAAAGCCGTCAATGATGTCAACGATTGTAGCTCTATTTCTAAGAAATTTTTACATTTAACTATTTAAAAACGCTTGGAAAACTTCATTTCCCAGCAGCTTCCCCTTTTCAGTTAAGCGGATAAAATCATTTTCCTGCACTAATAAGCCGTGTCGAGTCTGCTCTTCGATTGGTTTCGCGAAAACTTCAGTCATTTCTACAAAAAATTTATCTTTAAAGTGCTGCATAGAAACACCGGCAGTCTTTCGCAACCCGAGAAACATTTCTTCTTCCATCTTTTCGTTAAGAGG
>NZ_JAZVJO010000494.1:0-2802 GCF_059453735.1 Peribacillus sp.
CTTTCATCACTTATTCCTCCTTTTTATTTCGGTCAATTAGATAGGCTGCTAAGCTGTCAATCATGGCGCTGACTGTATACTGTTCTGGACAAACTTCTACCTTCAACCCATAATCCACTGCCGTTTTTTCAGCAATCGGACCAATGACACTGATAATAATGCTGTCTAGACATGGCTGCAGCTGGTGGGTACGGACTATATCCATAAAGTGATCCACCGATGAAGAGCTGGTAAAAGTAATCACATCCAGATTGTGATTCTTTACTAGATCTGCAACCACCGGACCGCTTTCTTTAGGAAAATAGGTTTCATAGAGAATCAATTCCTCACAATGCGCACCCGCTGACTTGATCGCCTTCGCGATAACCGAGCGTGCTCGATTCCCTTTAGGCAGCAGCACCTTCGTGTTTTTGTTTATTAGCGGAATGAATTCCTTCACAAAATTCTCTGCGACAAATTTAGTTGGTATGAAGTCGGCTTTGACACCATGTTTTTCAAGGGTTTCTCCTGTTTTTTTACCAATGACCGCAATACGCGGCAGCTGAATGGGAATGTTTATTTCCTCTAGTAGTCGAAAGAAAAACTCCACACCGTTATGACTGGTAAGAATCAACCAATCATAATTCGCTGTTAACGCTGCTTTTTCGAGCAGCTTCTCTTTGTCCTCAGGAAATGTAAAGCCGAGAAGAGGGACCGTAACCGGTATCCCCCCGCACTCTTTTATTTTAGAAGTCAGACTATCAGACTGGCCTTTTTCTCGAGTGACCAGGACACGGCAGCTGTCCAAAGGTCCAGTGTTGCTCATTACTGATCTAACTCCGCTTTTACACGGTCAATCAGATCTTTCGCACCCTGTTCGCTCATTATTTCTGCTGCCTGAACGCCGATTGCTTTCGGATCTGTTCCTTCGACAACTTCCTTATAAATAACTTTTCCATCAGGTGAAGCAACTAAAGCGGTTAATGATACGGTTCCGTCTTCTGATTTCTTCGCAAAACCAGCAATCGGTACTTGGCAGCCGCCTTCCATTTTATCAAGGTAAGCACGTTCTGCTTCGACTGTAACCTTCGTATCTTCACACGTTAATTTTTTTAATTCATTTAGTAAGTCTTGGTCATCTGCACGGCATTCAATTGAAAGTGCCCCTTGTCCTACAGCTGGCAGACATAATTCCGGTTCAAGGAATTCAGCCACAATATTTGAATCCCAGCCCATTCTTGAAAGGCCAGCCGCCGCTAAAATAATCGCGTCATAGTCTTCGTTCTTTAATTTATCTAATCGTGTATCAATATTTCCGCGAATCCATTTAATTTCTAAATCTGGGCGAACAGCTAACAATTGTGCACTGCGGCGCAGGCTGCTTGTCCCAACAATCGCTCCCGGTTTTAGCTCAGAGAATGTTAGATTTCCTTTTGAAATAAGGGCATCTCGCGGATCTTCTCTCGGTGGAATACAACCAATTGTCAAGCCTTCAGGCAAAACGGCTGGCATATCTTTCATACTATGTACAGCCATATCAATGTCTTTATCAAGCATGGCTTGCTCTATTTCTTTGACAAACAAACCTTTTCCGCCAACTTTAGAAAGTGTAACATTCTGGATTTGATCGCCTTTCGTTACGATTTCTTTCACTTCAAATTCATAAGGAACTCCTAATTTTTTCAACTGATCAATCACCCAATTCGTTTGCGTGATTGCAAGCTTACTCCGTCGTGAACCAACAATAATTTTTCTCATGTGTTCCTCCTATGTAATCCAAAAATGGAATGTTGAAAGACTGCCGAACAGGAAAAAATTAATTAAGACGCTCATAAATGAACACACATTTAAAAACGCTAACATTTTTCCGTATATATGCTTCCTTACCTTAACGTATAAATACACACTATAAACAACAAGGACAAAAAATGAACCGACAATTTTGAAATCAAACCATTGTAACCCCGGAACCTTAATATACGCCCATTGCAGCCCTAAAATTAGTGAAAAGAGCAACATGGGTACACCGATTACGGTTAATACATATGACATATGCTCAAGCTTTGCCAAGTCACCTAGTCGGATCAATCGTTTTCCCCACTTCTTCCTTTTCAGTAAATCATACTGAATTAAATACAACAAGGAAAACACCGCAGAAATCGTAAAGGCACCATATGATAGAATCCCCAGCGTTATATGGATTAACAGCAATTCAGATACCAGCTGTTGAGCCAATACCTCTGATTCTATTTGAACAGGTGCAAAGGTATGAATGACCATAACCATAAACCCGAGTACATTTGTAAAAAATACCGTAAAATCTACTCGCAGGAGCTTATTAATGATAAGCGACAACGTAATCAGTACCCATGCATAGAAGTACAATCCCTCAAAGATCGTTAAAACAGGAAAACGTCCTGTTTTCAACACATATAAAACCAAAAACACCGTTTGTAAAAGCCAAACAATAGCAAGTAACCAGAAGGCCGCGCGGTTCGCCTTCTGGTTACTATGGAGAAAATCGATAAAATAGAGGAGAACACTCAAGGCATATAATAGGACGGACGCTTCGTGCATTCTCGTCATTGTCAGTTCCATCATAAGAACTCTATTATGCTCGGACAGGCGTTGGAATTAGCTCCGCCTGTACCTTAGCCTGTTTTTTCTGTTCAGCCGGCATGGCTTCGTCCTCGAGTAATTCCTCAAGATGAAAGATTTTCACGAAGCGGTCTAATGCTTCTCTCGAATCCGGCTCGTCCGCTATTTCTTTCGCATAAAGGATTGGATCCTTCAGCATTTGATTGATGATACTCTTGGTATGCT
>NZ_JAZVJO010000495.1:0-1803 GCF_059453735.1 Peribacillus sp.
CTTATTTTTAGGTTTTATCATAGTGCTAGGTATTCTAGGTTTATTGATCTATTCACTCATTAGACGAATCAAGCAATTTCGATTAGCTGACGGGGAGAAGGTTACGAGTAATAGCGGAATCATGATTTTTTCTTTATTTGCAATCATACTATTTTATAGCTTGAATATCTTAGTTGGCATTGGTGTCATTGTAAACGAATATGTTACAAGCAATAGTACCTCAATCGGGGCATTTATAAGTTTCGGGGTGTATGCTATCGTAAGGTTCCGGTCCAATAATGAAAAACAGACTGCCAACAGGAAGGTTTCATTATTGAAATAACAACAGGGTCATCAAATTAGAGCGGTGAGGAAAAAGGCTGTTAAACAGAAATGGTTTAGCAGCCTTTTAATATTATTGCAAATGTTTCTCTAGAAAAGCCTCAAGCTCCGAAAGGTCATTATTTTTCAAGATGGAGATTAATTGATCTACGGGAATGATAGAAGCATTCATTAATAAACTGAAGGTCGTTACTAAACATGTTGCAGCTGTTGTTTTCTCATTGTCGGTACCTGTTTTACGTCCTAATTGGGCAGCAAGTTCATCGTACTGTTCTTCCATCGCTAAAGAAAGCACAGTATCGGCAGCTTTGCCTTCCTGTATAAGGAGCTGGAGTGCTATATGTAAGCATCTTTTATATGCATTTAGCGTTTCCTCGTCGACAATGCGAACTGTAGGCGGCTCGGGTTCCGTCGGGTGGAGGAGCGTCTGGCCCAATGCCCACAAAGCTTTATCGGTCTTTGGATCATAGCCGCTTGGATCGCAAAACTGTGTCACATAGCCACAATGCATGCAAACGGCGGTGTAATTTGTATAGTATACTTGAATCCCTGGGTTCTCCACATTGCGGTATGTCGTATACGGCATGAATACATCCTGCGCACAAAACTGGCAAATGAGCGGTCGATTAAAGATGGTGATCCGACTTTCTTCGCAGCGTAAATCATCTACCATTATTCGCCCACCTTTATGTAAACGATATTCGTTTCCGTTCTTTTCGTTTGTTCTTGAAACTGTTGCATATTGCCGCAGTCTTTACATGTAAATGATTGTAACGTTAATTGTTCCCTTGGTTTTTCACCGAAGGGTTCTGTATCAAACGTTGAGATGTCGATATAGACTTCCCGATGTCTGAAAACCATACTTTCACAGAACGGGCAGCTCAGTTGTTTACCTAACACCTGTATTTCATAATGTCCTCTTCTTCTGACCATCTACGCTACCTGCCTTTTCTTACTGATTCTATATCATCAAAATTACTGGTCATTAATCACCAGCATATTGTTCTCATCAAATTCCCAATCAGGACCATACGCCACTTCCCAATAGTAGCCATCAAGATCGGTAAAGTAGCCGCCATAGCCACCCCAGTCACTATTTTTAGGTTCCTTTACGATTGTTGCACCAGCAAGCTTCGCCTTCTTCATAACTTCATCCACTTCTTCAGCCGATTTTGCATTATAGGCTAATGTGATGCCGTGGAAGCCATTAGCAATGGCAGGCGGATTTTCTTTGTTCATATCTTTGGCAAGCTCATGTAAAGGATATAGGGCGATTCTTGTTCCTTCGTTTCTAAAGAAAATGATAAAAGGGTTTGCTTCTGTTCCTCTAATGGATGTGTCAAAGCCGAGTTTTTTGAAGAATGCGTGCGATTTTACAATATCCTTTGTTCCTAATGTGATTAAATTCAATCTGTTCATCTTGTTCCTCCCTGAAAATTCTACTATATATAATTGAGGAAAGTATGCTGTCTAAGTCGGAGG
>NZ_JAZVJO010000496.1:0-6096 GCF_059453735.1 Peribacillus sp.
TCGAGAAAATTTCTCGGCAGCCTTTTTTAGTTATATGTGACAATTCAGAAAATGTATTGATGTTTAATCATAAAAACCTATATTTTTAAAAAGAAATGACTAGACATTTCTTTTTAAATGGCTATAATAAAGTTGTAACCGCTTAACAAACTAAAAATTATGAATCGAAGGAGTTTGATTATCAATGAATAGAATTTTACTAGCTTGTAGTTCAGGTATGTCTACTAGTCTACTTGTAACGAAGATGGAAGCGTATGCACAATCTATCGGGGATGAAGCGAAAATATGGGCAGTTGGTCAAAATCAAGCGAAAAAAGATATGGCTGAAGCAGATGTAGTGTTAATTGGACCTCAAATGAGTTTCTTGAAAAAAGAACTGCAAAAAGAAGCTGCTCAATACAATATCAATGTTGATGTAATTGATATGATGGCATACGGCTTAGCAGATGGTAAAAAAGCATACGAGCAGGCATTAGCCTTAATGGGGAAAAAATAATGGAGATTAATTTAGAAGAACTTACGAGTGAACAAATTAATTTTCAACTTATTCTTCATAGCGGCAACGCGCGCAGCAAGGTGATCCAATCCCTTCGTGAATATCGTGAAGGCAATGTGGAAGAAGCAGAAAGCTTATTAACACAGGCTGAAGAAGATTTAAATGCTGCACATGGTATTCATTTCAAAATGGTTCAAAAAGAAGCACAGGGTGAAAAAGTAGAGTTCTCCATGTTATTTATGCATGCAGAGGATCATTTAATGTCAACGCTTACGATGAAGGAACTAGTCATCGAATTATTGGAAATTTTTAAAGCTAAGAATTTATAAAAAAGAAATACCCATTGATAAGGGAGGGAAAATTATGTTTGAGAAATTTAGTCAGTTTCTAATTCCAATTGCGGGCAAGTTGAATAACAATCGCTATCTACAGGTTATACGTGATGCATTTATGTTAGCGTTCCCATTAACAATATTTGGTTCTATTGTCGTGGTATTAACCAATCTGCCATTTTTAAATAAATTTTTAAGTGATGAGTTTATTGCATCTTTCCAATCGTCATTCGGAATTGCATCACAGGCAACCATGGGGATCATGTCCGTTTTCGTTGTCTTTGGTATAGGATACTATCTATCAAAAAGCTACGAAGTAGAAGCTGTTTTTGGAGGCGTCATTGCTCTTGCTTCGTTTTTGATTTTAACACCCTTTATGCTTGAAACAGATACAGGTACTGTTACAAATGTTATACCGCTGGATCGCCTTGGCGCTAAAGGAATGTTCTTAGGAATGATCACGGCTTTTCTAGCAGGTGAGATTTATAGAAGAGCTGTTCAAAAAGACTTAACTATTAAGATGCCAGCAGGAGTACCGCCGGCTGTAGCGAAGTCGTTTGCTGCTTTATTCCCAGCATTAATTACATTAACAATCTTTTTATTCATAAATGTTCTTGTTACACAAGCGTTTAATACTAACCTTCATGACTTTATCTATGATGTAGTCCAAGCACCGCTTGTTCATCTTGGTGGAGGATTAGTACCAACTTTAATTGCTGTGTTTGTTATTCAACTTCTCTGGTTCTTTGGGCTGCATGGCCAGATTATTATCAACTCAGTAATGGATCCTATCTGGACGACGTTATCTCTAGAAAACTATGATAAATTTGTTCAAGGCGGAGAACTGCCGCACATTGTGACTAAATCATTTATGGATGTGTTTACAGTCGGAATGGGTGGGACCGGAATGACACTGGCTGTGGTCTTTGCCATCCTTGTCTTTATGAGAAGCAAGCAGATGAAACAAGTAGCCAAACTTGGTGTTGGACCTGGTATCTTTAATGTAAACGAACCAATTATTTTCGGATTGCCAATTGTTATGAATCCATTGATTATTGTACCTTGGATTTTAGCACCAATGATCGTTACGGCAGTTACGTATTTTGCTTTCGCAACAGGGATAGTTCCTAGAACAACAGGTGTAACGGTTCCATGGACTGTGCCAATCGGTGTGAGTGGATATCTGGCAACGAATTCTTGGCTAGGATCGGCATTACAAATTGTCAACTTCTTTATTGTTTTTGCCATCTGGTTCCCATTCTTGAAAATTATTGACCGTGTAAATATCCAAAAAGAAAAAGAAGAAGAAATGAAAAAAGCATCATAAAAAGCTGGGTTTAACTAGAAAATAGATCTGCCTAATCAGGCGGCAAATCTGAGACATCTATTAGAGAATGAGAGGGAGGATTTATATGACACGTACAAATAATGAATCAATTCAATTCAAATTTCCTGAGGACTTTTGGTGGGGATCTTCGGCATCCGCAACCCAGACTGAGGGGGCAGCTGATCTTGATGGCAAAGGGAAGAATATATGGGATCACTGGTTTGAAATCGAAGCGAATCGTTTTTTTGATGGAGTAGGTCCTCAAAATACTTCACAGTTCTATTATAAATATAAAGAAGATATCCAGTTAATGAAGGAAATCGGTCACAATTCATTCAGACTATCTATTTCCTGGTCAAGGTTATTCCCTGAGGGAAAAGGGGAAATCAATGAGAAGGCAGTAGAATTTTATAATAATGTGATTGATGCATTAATTGCAGCAGAAATTGAACCATTTGTTAATCTTTATCATTTTGATATGCCGATGGCTTTACAGGAAACTGGGGGCTGGAATAATCGTGAAACAGTTGATGCCTATGAAAAATATGCGGAAACATGTTTCAGCCTATTCGGTGATAGAGTGAAAAAATGGTTCACTCATAATGAACCGATTGTACCTGTTGAAGGTGGATATTTATATGATTTCCATTATCCAAACGAAGTTAACTTCCAAAAAGCAGTTCAAGTTGCTTATCATACAATTCTATCAAGTGCAAAAGCGATTAAAATTTACAAATCGATGAAACTTGATGGAAAAATAGGGATTATCCTGAATTTAACCCCTTCATATCCGAGAAGTCAGCACCCAGCTGATTTAAAAGCTTCGGTATTGTGTGATGCCTTTTTCAACCGTTCGTTCCTTGATCCATCTGTTAAAGGAACATTCCCAACAGAACTGGTTGAGATTCTGAAGGAAGAAGGCTATATGCCTGTTATCGAAGATGGTGATTTAACTATTATTAAAGAGAACACAGTGGATCTGCTCGGAGTTAATTATTATCAGCCAAGACGTGTGAAGGCGAAGGATAGTCTTCCAAATCCTGATGGGCCGTTTATGCCGGATCGTTATTTTGATAACTACATTATGCCTGGTCGTAAAATGAATGTTTACCGCGGGTGGGAAATTTACGAAAAAGGCGTCTATGATATTTTAACTAATTTAAAAGATAATTACGGAAACATTGAATGCTTCATTTCTGAAAATGGGATGGGTGTCGAAGGAGAAGAGCGTTTCCGTAATGAAGATGGTATGATTGAAGATGATTATCGAATTGATTTTATCAGTGAACATTTAAAATGGGTGCATAAAGCTTTGATAGAGGGTTCAAATGTTAAAGGCTATCATTTATGGACGTTCATGGATAACTGGTCTTGGAGTAATGCCTATAAAAACCGTTATGGCTTTGTCTCTGTTAATTTAGATAAAGATAACGAACGAACCGTTAAAAAAAGCGGTTATTGGTTTAAGGATGTTGCTGCAAATAATGGATTTTAATAAGTAGTAAAACAGAGTTTTGAGAATGCAGCCTATACTTTTAGCGCATTGCTCAGAACTCTGTTTACTATTTTTGGGTGCAGAAATTATATACTGTCAGAGAAAGTCTAATATAATGAAGAAAAACGGTTGGAGTGTATAGAATGAATAAATACGAAGCAATTTCTGAAGAAATGAGAAACCGTATTCATACGGGATATTATCTAGCTGACTTACCAATTCCTGATGAGCTTACACTAGCAGCGGAGTTTAATTGCAGCCGAATGACCATGAAACGGGCACTGGATATTTTAGTCGCCGAAGGACTAATGCTTCGAAAGCGAGGTCATGGTACATTTATTGTTCAAGCTCCGCTACGTGATGAAACGGTTAATGTGATTAGTGAAGATTCCAAGGGACTTTCAAATTTGGTTCTTGGTAAAAAAGTAGACAGTAAAATCGTTTCTTTTGAGGTACAGTTCCCTTCTGAAGAGGTTGCTAGACACTTGTCAATTAAGAGAGATACGCCTGTTTATTCAATTATACGATTGAGAAATGTTGATGATGAACCATATGTTATTGAAAAAACGTATATGCCGGTTGCATTAATACCTGGACTGAATGAAGAGGTGCTCTATGCATCTATTTATAATTATATTCATCAGTCACTAGAATTAAAAATTGGCGGTGCTCATCGGAAAATTCGAGCAGACAAGTCCAATGTATTAGATCAACAATATCTAGACTGTCATCCTACAGACCCGGTTCTTGAAGTGGAACAAGTTGGTTTTTTAAATAATGGTATACCCTTTGAATATTCATTTTCAAGACATCGTTATGACAAGTTTGTTTTTACAACAGTTTCCATAAGCAAATAAGAAAGCAGGGAGAGACATGGCATTAGTTGGCGGTATCGAAGCAGGAGGAACAAAATTTGTTTGTGCAATTGGTGATCATACTGGTGAGATAAGAGAACGAATTGAAATTCCAACAACAGTCCCTGAAGAAACAATGGAAGAAGTAGTACGCTTCTTTCAATCATACGACATAGAAGCCATTGGAATAGGATCATTCGGTCCAATAGATGTAAATCGAGAAAGCCCAACCTACGGATCTATTACTTCGACACCCAAGCCAGGCTGGAGAAACTATCCAATTGTTTCTAAAATGAAAGAGCATTTTAACGTACCAATAGGTTTTCATACTGATGTAAATGCAGCTGCATTAGGTGAAGGAACGTACGGAGCTGCAAAAGGACTTGACAGCTGTTTATATATGACCGTTGGGACAGGCATAGGTGCAGGAGCTTTAGTCGGCGGGAAGTTACTGCAGGGACAATCGCATCCAGAAATGGGTCATATATTAATTAGAAGGCATCCTGAAGACCACTACCCAGGCAAGTGTCCCTATCATATAGATTGCTTTGAAGGGTTAGCAGCGGGACCGGCTATCGAAGCGCGCTATGGAGTGAAAGCTAATGAGCTTGAAGAACGAAGTGATGTATGGGAGTTAGAGGCTTATTATATCGCACAAGCACTTATGAATTTTATCTTAATTCTCTCTCCTCAGAAAATTATTCTTGGCGGTGGGGTCATGAAGCAACGTCAAGTGTTTCCGAAAATCCGTAAGCAATTAGAAGCGGCGCTTAACGGATATGTGGAACTTCCTAATCTTGAAGACTACATTGTGAGTCCTGGCTTAGGCAACAATTCCGGAATCATCGGTTCATTGATATTGGCTCATCAAGCATTACAAGGAAAATGAAAATCTACCTTTTAAGTTGATTAAAGTCTATATACTTTACGATAAATAATTTGGACACCAATCCATTGGAAGAACATCACCATCAAAAAGTCAGACTGATAGGTCTGGCTTTTTGTGTGCAAAAAAACGGGACTTTAGATATAAAAAAGTAATGTGCAATTCTAGTAGGAAGGTTATTTTTCCCTTTTAACGGATGAAAAAGCCTAATTTTTAGTAGAAATATGTAGTTTAATGTTACAAACGAAATATAAATGTAATGTTGTTATTACAAGACTGACAAACTCAAATGATATACTACTTTTTGTGGGTGAAATATTAACTACTTAAATAATATATTTTTACATATAAAAATAGACATACTCTTGGAAACATAGAGAAGAAAGCAGGGGAAAATGAAATTGAAGAAAAAGCTTATCGTGCTTAATACTACTATTCTACTTGGTTTAGGAACTATTTTCTCTATTCCTACAGTAAAAGCAGAATCTATCAGTGAATTAGAGAAGCAGCAACATACTATTCAGGGAGAACGTACAGGTATTCAAACCGAAATTGACACTGCTGTAGCGAAAATCTCTACACTTCAAGGCGAGCAGATGAAATTAACAGCACAAATTAAACGAATTGATCAAGCGGTAAAAGACAATCAAGCAAAAATTACGGAAACAAAAAGTGAGATAGAAGAAACGAATAAGGAAATTGCACA
>NZ_JAZVJO010000497.1:0-2740 GCF_059453735.1 Peribacillus sp.
TAGACAGTAAAGATCTTCAGTATATTTCTTCGGCAGGACTCCGTGTACTGCTGATCATGTACAAGGCTCTGGATGATCCTGAGGATTTCAAGATGATCAACATCAACGATACAGTCCGTGCCATCCTGGAGACGACCGGATTCGATCAGTTTATTCTCTGAACTTAAAATATAGGAAAACAAGTGATCCTTACACTTCAAACTGACCCCGTGCTTAAGAGCGCGGGGTCAGTTTTACATCCGATCAATAGATAATTGAATTCAGTTCTTATCTTTTGGACCGTCATTCTGCAACTGTGGATATATAGAGAGTCAGATCATCCGTACCGTTATCAGCTTCGGCATCATATTCTGCCGTGCACTCAGGATCCGTATAAAGATCATACATGGACATGCCCTGATGTGTTACGAGTATCTTCGTATGATTAACTACCGTATATTCGAGCACGGATTCATCTTCAGTACCGGGAGCAAAGATCAAGGTAACATTTCTGGTCTTCCCGGGATCATCCAGTGCATTAAGATAACCGGCGTAATATCCGTCTTCATCATAAATATCATAAGGTTCGATACCATAGGAATATATGCAAGCATACTAAGAGCAAGTGCCAATCCTGCAATTTGTATCATTTTCTTCATAGTGCAATCACCATCCTTTATTCTGTTTGAACGTGTATGCCTTCATAATACATAAGATATCCGTTACCGGCAGGACAAATGCCCGAAAATACGCACTTTAATCAATATTTGCATGATAGAATGCACCATTTGATGTATCAACACAACAGGCAGTGCGTATTATCACCACTTCTCAGGATGATATAATGTTTTTTACAAGAGGAGAAACAAATGAAGGATAAAAGCAAATCGATATGGATCTCTGTTACAGTCGTCCTGCTTGCCGTGATGACCGCTGTGTTGATGACTGCATGTAAGAATAAGACAAACATGACTTATGAGGAGTTTAAGTCATTGACGGCAGAGCAGAAGATCGAAGTCTTCAATAAGATGAACGGTCCGCAGATATATGATCTGGTAAAGGACAGTGATGAAAACTGGCCCGTCACATCTTATGACCTTATTTCTCCGGAGAATGCAAAAGAGACGATAGTATTGTTTAATAACAACGGAGACCTTCATTTCAATCTGGGTTGGCCGTGTTATGGAGGCTTCGTGCCGGAAAGCATTGCATCCATGGGTGAGCTGACGGGAAAAATGGATGTCAGCCGTGACGGCGGAGACGGCGGTTACTCTATGTCCTACGGCAGAAATGATGACGGCAGTTATCCCAATGATTCCCAGAGATCCGTTCCCAAGTCTTCTGCCACGGTCCGGACGGGGACCCTGGATGTGGACCGGTATAATCAGGTCGCCCTTATTGTTACAAATGGCGAAAGTGAAGAAGAGCGTCTGTCTGCGCTTAAGGAACTCGGGTTTGATGAGGAGATCGCCAAGCGGTTTATCTCAGATCAATCTGACTGGCTGAAACGTGATGAAGTATCAGGACCGCAAAATATAGATGACGGAGTCAGAATAGCAGGCCATACGGTAGACAGCCGGTATGGATATTACGGGATCACTGCACCCTGGAATGCCGGAAATCTGCATCTGGAAGGCGGAAGCGGACAGCTTGAGACGATATTCAGCTGGGGTACGCTTTGCGATTCAGGACTGATATATGATACGGGAACGGCGGAGATTCAATAAATAGATCGTTTAGGCCGACACCATTGCCGCCTGATCCGGAATTGGAAATAAATAGTGATAATACAAAAAGAACCGGAACAGTAAATCGGCTGTTCCGGTCTTATTATCTAATCTGGTATTTGACGGCTATGCAGGCAATTCACATCTCCGCATAGACCTCATCGAGCAGCTGCATCCACTCGTCCATCGTTAATCCGTAGGCTGAACATCTGCACATGTATGCATCAGGATTTTCGATCATAAACTTACGGAGCTCATGATAGGGCCATCCATAATGATTGACCTGTACTTCCACTACGTTCTCCAGAAACATTCTTGCACCATCGGTATTCCTCATACCGGTCTTATCCACGGGAGTCTTATCAGCCATTAATTCTCTACGGGCAACTCCGCCTGATACATTCTCAAGATCATTAGCATTAAGTTCCATTTTTTATGCCCCCCTTTCCTTATATGTGTATAACTTTATACTAACAGGGAAGAAGGAGTTGTAAATGTGTTCACGTCACTTTTTACACTTTATTAATTCACTTGTTAAAAATGTCATCGCCGTATCCGCGGGTGTTATAGAGATCATCAAGCCTGTTTACGAATTTAAGGCATAAACTGCTGCCGGCTGTCTTGCAAAAGGCAGCCGGTATCGTTAACCGAATCGTTAAACCCAATTCATTTTGAGCAAATATTTTGAATGTAAACTTAAACATATATTCTTAGTATGAAATGAGAGGATCGTCTTATGAAATACAGTATGGACACATACAGACTCTACTCGAGCGAGAAGGTCTTTTCCTTTGTAATCAGAGTCAGGGTAATTATGAAAGAAGAAGTCGACATGGAGGTTTTGAGACATGCTGTAAATGTTGCGATAAAGAGATATCCTTATTTTTCAAAAGAGGTCGTCCTGGGCAGTGACGGCGGATATGACCTGATCCCCAACAGCAGAGAGGTCGTGGTCATTCCCACTTCTGACAGCTTGCCGTATCTGTGCTCCGATGAAGTGAACCGCCATCTGCTGTTTATTGACTGCGAAGGAC
>NZ_JAZVJO010000498.1:0-4389 GCF_059453735.1 Peribacillus sp.
TCGAAGAAATTAACAAAGCCAATGAAAGCCTTGACATTCATACAGCAAAAATTAAGAAGGAACAGATAGCTCGTGACAAAATTCAGGGCGAAATTTATCAGGCTCAAGAACTACTTAAACGGTTTGAAGAGCTTGAAAAGCTCCGTTTAGAAAAGGACGAGCTGGTCAAACGTAAACCAGAAATGGAAACCAAAGCGGCTGTCATAAAAATGGCGCAAAGAGCAGGAGCTCTTGAAAAGCAAGAACAGTTTTATTTACGAATGGGCAGACAAGCAAAAGATCTTCAAATTCAGCTGGATCAGCAAAATGAAACAGCAAAGAAGCTGTTTGAAAACACCATTCTCTTGCAAAAACGATATGATGCTGAGATGGACAAGACATCTGATCGAGAACAACTATCGGCGAAAGTGCATCATTTGCAGCAGCTTAAGCAAATGGTGGATACGGTTTCGGAACAAAAACAGATCGCTGTTGATTTGAATGGTGTTTGGAAACAGGCTCAGACTGAACAAGTGAGACTGGAAAAACAGCTGTCTCAAATGGAAATAGATGAAGAAAAAATTGCCCTATTAAAAACAGAGGCTGAGCAGGCGGTCGTGTTATTTGCAGAATTAGAGCGACAAGTTGACAAAAATGAAGACCTCTTGATCAAACTAGTAAAGCTTGAGGAATCCGACCAATTTGTTAAACAAGCACATGATGAATTTTCTGGGAAACAGGAAGTAGTCAAACAGGCAGTGGAACGTGCCCTTCAGCAAAAAACAGCCTTAGAACTACTTGAAAGTAAATGGAGAGATAGTCAAGCAGGTATTTTAGCGGCTGCTCTTACGCATGGTGAAATGTGTCCAGTATGCGGATCCTCCGAGCACCCTGCAAAAGCATTTCACTCGGCTGAACAACCTGATGAAGATGAACTGAAACAACAAAAAGCAGAAGTAAATAAAGCTGAACAACAAAAAACAAGTGCAGAAACCGCATTTTATAAAGCAGAATCCCGATATCAATCTCTTCAGGAAACGTATCAAGAGCGATTTGCTGCTGTGAGGGCTTTAGTAGCTGATTTCGAACTCGCTCGGTTGGAAGAATATAAAAACAACTGTCAGCAGAAAAAACACGAAGATGAGGAGCAGTTACGGGTTCTCCTTAAGCAAAAACAAACGATTTCAAGTATATCTGAAAAACTTTCAAGGATAAAAACAGAGAAACGAACAATAAAGTTTGAGATTGAAACCGTGAAAACAAAAGAAGAAAAGGCAAGAACTCAACTTCTTGAGGCTAATGCTAAACTCGCGGCTACAGTGGCTTCCATACCAGAAGAAATTAGGGAACCAGAAGCCTTTAACCAGGCTTTAAAACAAGCTATTACAGAACAAAAACAACTTGAAGAGGCACTAGAAGCGGCGAGAACTTCCTTAATGAAAGGAAAGGAACAAGAAACCACGATTAAAGCAAATATCACTTCCAGCGAGGAACAACTGAAAAAAGTAACCATCGAGTTAAACGAGGAACGAAGTAGATTTAAAGTAGAAATGACAGCACTAGGGTTTGAGTCTTACGGAAGCTATGTAGCTGCAAAAAAAACTGAAGCGGAAGTAAAGACATTAGAAAGTGATTTACAACAATATGAACAGCGTTATCAGACAGTTACCAACGTTTTTCATGATTTAGAATTGAAATTGAAAGGTGCCGTAAAACCAGATATTGAAGCCTTGCAACAACAATTTACGAATGCCGACCATGTATTAGAAGAACTTCGGCAGTTATTCGCTAAACTGACATCTGCCAAACAGAAAAATGAACAGATTCATGAAAAACTCGATAGGATGATCTTGGAACAAAAGGAAATAGAAGATCGATATCGGGTAATCGGCCATCTCCATGAAGTGTCCAAGGGGCAGAATCCATTCCGTATTACCTTCGAACGCTTTGTTCTTGCTTCATTTTTAGACGAAATTCTAAATGAAGCGAATTTACGTTTAAATAAAATGACAAGTGGCCGCTTCCAACTCATGCGTAAAATCGATCCAACGCGCAGAAATATTCAAAGTGGGTTGGAACTAACTGTTTACGATCAGTACACAGGACAGGAACGTCATGTTAAAACACTTTCAGGCGGTGAAAGCTTTAAGGCATCCCTTGCACTGGCACTTGGTCTTGCAGATGTTGTACAGCAGCATGCAGGAGGGATATCGTTGGAAACGATGTTTGTTGATGAAGGATTTGGAACGCTCGATCCTGAGTCACTTGACCAGGCATTAGAAGCACTAATGGATATTCAGAACAGCGGTCGACTTGTGGGAATTATTTCGCATGTACCAGAACTGAAGGAAAGAATCGAAGCGCGACTTGAGGTAATCGCTACTCAACTAGGAAGTCGAACCGAGTTCCAATTTATCAGTTAATACGATTTGGAGGGGATTAGAGTGGACAAGAAGGTTGGAATTGATGCAGGAAGTACACTGATAAAACTTGCTTACAATGAAAACGGTACGTACCATTTTAAGAAGTACTCCTATCAACAGAAGGATTCTCTTCTGCAATGGCTCCAAATCGCAGCTCCAGATGCTCGTTGGAACGTAACAGGCGGGAAAGGGCATCATTTCTTGTCGGTTTCTGATAATAGCAGAAAAATTGCTGAATTTGCGGCGATTACGGATGGAGCTATGTATATGACAGCAGCGCAAAAGTTGAACGTAAAAAACTATATTTTAGTAAATATCGGGACGGGCACTTCATTTTTTTCAATCAAAGAGAATTCAGCGGAACATCTTTATGGGAGCGGGACTGGCGGAGGAATGTTAATGGGGTTATCAACGATGCTAGTTGGGGAACGGCCATTTTCTGATCTTGCTGCTCTGGCTGAAAGCGGAGATCGCGCTAAACTAGATTTACAGGTACGTGATATTTATGCAAGTGAACCGCCAATTCCGGGTGATTTTACCGCAAGTAATTTTGGAAAAGCGACGACCGCTATTGTTCAACAAGAGGATATCACAGCTTCTTTATTCGGATTAATTGCTGAAACGACCATGCTTCTTGGTGTTCAATCAGCTAAGGCAGCGGGTGAAGTGGATATTGTTTATACCGGTGGATTGGCGGCAAATCCATACATGGAAAAAAGCCTCAAAGCAGCAACTGAGGCATTTGGCTGTAAGGCTCATTTTCTTACAAACGGAGAATACTGCGGTGCCATGGGTGCACTCATTTTTTGAAGGATTAAGGAACCTCAAGTTTCCATATACTTGATGTTCTTTTTTTGATGGTATTTTTACTAACACAAATTAGCAATGCATCAGTAGAAAGCTCAGTTGAAATATGTCGATCTTCTATAGAAAATGGAAAGGTAAAACTACGTTCTAGTGAGCCATCAGGCCCTGCTGCAAGGATTGTTAAAGTGTTCTTATCTATAGAAATGGTAATGTTTATTACGTGTTTTTTTTCGAAGAAAGCTTCTAAAAGATAATGAGTTGGATACTCAAAAACATCTAGACGAAATGTTTGAAAATCGAGAAAACTCGTATTTGGATCGACGAACAAATTTCTTAACCATTGTTCAAATAGTAGTTGGTCTTCCTTATCCCTAATCATGTGATTATCCCTTACCTTGCCCTTTACTTCTATCTTATGTTCTGGACTGTAAAGGGGAAAAGAAACAGCCATTTTTCCTCTAAGCATAAAGAAAAAATGGCTGTTCTTTTATTCACATATCATGATGGCTATTGTGCTTTTGACGGGAATGATTTTTATTTTTTACTTTATGAGAACCGCTTAAGGGTGCAGGCTGTCCCTCTTTAGGAGCATTTTTCCGACTATCTTTGTCATTATTTTTTTCCATAATGCATCCCTCCTTAATAGTAAGATGGACTATTTGCCTTTATTTTATTCCCACTGTTAAACCGTTGTTATTGGAAAAACGTATTTTCACACCGCCTAAACATATCGTCTCAGCAGCGACTATTGTACTTAATAAACAAGGGGAACTACTTTTAATAAAGGGACCGCGTCGAGGATGGGAAATGCCCGGTGGACAAGTTGAAGAAGGCGAGTCCTTAAAGGATGCTGCGATTAGAGAAACGAAAGAAGAAACGGGTATAGATATTGAAGTGCTGAAATTTTGTGGAGTTTTTCAAAACGTAAATCAATCCATTTGTAATACCTTGTTCTTAGCTAAACTAACAGGGGGGCGAATTAGCGACTTCACCGGAAAGCTTAGTGGTAGGGTTCTATCCGATTGATCAAGCTTCAGAAATGGTCACGTATACAAATTTCAAAGAAAGAATTGAATCTTGTTTGGACGAAAGGAGACATCCCTTTTATGTCGAATTTTAAAAAATAATAAAGGAACTCCAGTAACAGGGAGTTCCTCTATATATTTATTCTTTTTTCTTT
>NZ_JAZVJO010000499.1:0-2414 GCF_059453735.1 Peribacillus sp.
CGCGATAGCAGCTTGCAGGTCATCACGGTTTTTGCCAGTTACCCGGATTTGATCATCTTGAATTTGGGTCTTGACTTTAATGCCGCTGTTTTTTATGATAGTATTGATTTTTTTCGCTTGTTCTTTGTCGATTCCTTGAATCAGTTTGGCACGTTGACGGACATTTCCGCCTGAAGCACCTTCAATTTTTCCGTAATCAATATTACGAATTGGGACATCGCGTTTAACAAGCTTACTGATTAAGACATCTTTCAGCTGATCTAATTTGTACTCATCATCAGAAACCAGGACGAGTTCTTCTTTATCGAGAGTAATGTCACTTTTGCTGCCTTTAAAATCATAACGAGTTTTAATTTCTTTAAGTGCCATTGTTACGGCATTGGTTACTTCTGTAAATTCTACCTTTGAAACGACATCAAATGAATTTTCCTTACTCATGCCTTACCTCCAGCTTTATTTGTTTCTTTTATTATAATTAAACTATACTGTTAAAACAACCAAAGTCATTCAACACGCATAAAAAAGAAAAGCAGTCGAAACTGCTTTTCCTACTATCTATTTATGATGGCGGGTTTTCATCTAAGAAGAAGATGGCAATGGTACTTGGACCGGAGTGAGCTCCGACTACGGCTCCAACGATATTAATAATGACATTTTTAGTCCCGAACTCATTTTGGATGGCTTCTTTCCATTCTAATGCAAGTGGCAGGTCATCTCCGTGACTGATAGCAATCGTTTGTTTATCGAGATCTACTCCGCGTTCGTGCATCAATTCTAGTGTACGTTTCACTAATTTTTTCTTGCCGCGGATTTTTTCAAGTGGAATTAGTTTTCCTTCTTCTACATGCAGCAATGGTTTAATATTTAACAAACCGCCTACAAATGCAGAAGCTTTAGAAATTCGTCCTCCGCGGGCTAAATATTCAAGATTATCCACGGTGAAAAAATGAACCATATGCTGTGCATGAAACGCAGCAGCGCGGCTGATGGTTTCTTTATCGGCACCAGCAGCGGCTAGTTCGACCGCTTTCATGACTACAAGTCCTTGACCAAGTGATGCGCATTTCGTATCAATGATATCCAAGTCGAAGTCAGGATAGGTTTCCTTTACTTGGTTGTACACCATAACAGCCATTTGGTAGGTGCCTGAGAGTTCAGAAGAGAAGGCAATATAAACGGCCTGTTTCTTTTCAATGGCAAGCTGAGTAAACAGCTGGGTAACATATTCTGGTGAAGCCTGAGATGTTTTAGGAGCTTTTCCTTCGCGCATTGCTTGATATACTTCAGCCGGCTGAATCGTCTGCAAGTCTTCATAGTTGTCCCCATCTAAATGAACTTGTAGTGGGATAAATGAAACCTTATTTTCTTTATAGTAAGACAGCGGCAAATCACATGCACTGTCAGCTATGATGGTAACGCTCATAGCTACACCTGCTTTCCTATATTAGATATAAAATAATTACTATTAGTAAGTGTAGCACGACAATGAAAAAATACAATCCTATTCTCGTGTATAAGTTTATGATAGTAGGGTAATAAGATAACAGGACACACCTTAGAATGGAGACAGATTAAATGTATATGATGGAAACGAAAAAAATGATTGTGGTCGTTATCGGTGCTTTTTTAAATGCACTGGCAATGAATTTATTCTTAATCCCAGCTAATATCTATGCAAGCGGCTTTACTGGTTTGGCACAACTACTGTCAAGATTAGTCGGATCCTTTGCACCTTTTAATATCTCAACAGGTATTTTATTATTTATCTTAAATATCCCCGTAACGATTATAGCATGGAGGAAAGTAGGAAAGTCATTCACTTTTTATAGTTTTCTAAGTGTTATTCTAATGAGTGTATTCCTTGAAATCATTCCTATCGTTCATGTTTCCCCAGATATTCTGCTGAATGCCGTATTTGGTGGTGTGATTGCTGCTGTAGGTGTAGGGATTACGTTGAAATACGGTGCTTCTACTGGCGGGATGGACATTATTGCGATGCTTCTTTCACGAATGAAGGATCGGCCTGTTGGTACGTACTTATTTGCCCTAAATGGAATTATTATTGTGACAGCAGGCTATATTTATGGACCTGAAAAAGCATTGTATACCATTGTCACACTTTACACCTCGACTAGGGTAATTGATGCGATTCATACGCGTCATGAAAAATTAACGGTGATGATTATTACGAAAAAAGCCGACGAATTGAAGCAAGCCATACATAGCAAGCTGGTTCGGGGAATTACGTCACTTCCTGCTAAAGGCGGATTCACAAATGAAAATAAAGAAATGCTGATGATTGTGATTACACGGTATGAATTATATGAACTAGAGAAGGTTATCCAACAAACTGATTCACAAGCATTTACTAATATTGTAGAAACTGCACATGTATTTGGAATGTTTCGTAAGGA
>NZ_JAZVJO010000500.1:0-2108 GCF_059453735.1 Peribacillus sp.
ACTCCTACCTCTAATTCATTCCAGGCCTGCTCTCCGCAAAAATTCTCCATCACAACGGCAATCGGTTCACCACCTGCAGCCATACACTCCATGACTGCGACGCGAAAAGAATAGTAAGCAACCATATCATAGGGAACCGACACGACATCCTCTTTCTTCATGCCGATTCCGCCGCTGTTATCGCTGGCAAAAATCAAGGAACCACCAGCCTGAACTGGTAGGTTTAAAACATCTCTCATGAATCATGACCCGCTTTGAAGATCATCTTTTTCAAAATAGGTACGAGCTTCGGCATTAGTATGACCGCAATCACCAAATTAATAACTGTTGTTATAATTAATGAAGGCAGCACGGCAATATAAAATGACGTACTAATGATGAACATGAAGGGCAGTGGTGCAATGAGCGCATTTCCGACCAAAAACAGTGTGACCGCGCCTAATTTTTGGCTGCTGTTATACAAGGTACAAAACATCCAAACTAGGATAAACATTTCCAGCACGATAATAAAATGCAGCGGACCAAGCGGCAGCCCGCTGATAATAGCAGAAATCAAGGTCCCAAGACCTGCCACGATTCCCCCATAAATCGGCCCTAATAGTACACCTGCTATAAGGGCAGGGAAACTATCAAGTGCTAAACTGCCGACGATAGAAGGAATTTTGATTGCCGCACCTACAGCGGATAAGGCAATAAACATCGCTAAGGTGCTTATTTTTCGAACGTCCAACCTTATTCACGTTCCTTTCTTTTTCCGCCTCGGAATACATTCGCACTGCGAGCATATTCCACATCCTTAACACCCAAACGGAAGTTCACGACACGTGCAAGGGCAAATAGATAATCGGATAATCTATTTAAATATTGGAGAGACAATGGAGATACTGGTGCACCTGTTTTAGTCAGTGAAACGACAAGACGTTCCGCACGGCGTGTCACCGTCCGAGCAATATGAAGCGTAGCTGCCGGGACAGATCCTCCAGGCAGAATGAATTTTTCTAATTCTGGTGCTTCTTCAATAAATTTATCGATTCTTTCTTCTAAGTACGTAATGACGTCTTCACTTAATTTTTCAGGTGCTTTTTCTGAAATGGTCGCTAAGTCGCCGCCGCAGTCAAATAACTCATGCTGTATTTTTTCTAAATCAGCGATTACATCTGTAAATAGATCAGGATTAAGCTCAGTAACGGCTTTACCAATATAGCTGTTTACCTCGTCAACCGTACCATAGCTCTCGACACGGATATCATCTTTATCCACTCTTCCGCCAATTACACTAGTCTTTCCTTTATCTCCAGTACGCGTATAAATTTTCATCATTATTCCTCCTTTATTTTAGTTGTTGATTAATACCATACCAGATAAGTTCAACCCGGTCAGCCCTTTCGACAAGATCCTGATACACCCAGCCGCAGGCATCCCGCCAAGTGCGGTCACTCGCCTCGATCGGGACAATTCCTTTCGAGAGATCACTACCAATGATAATTAAGTGCCGATCTGTATTTTCCTTCTCCCAGTTCAAAAACCCCTCCATCCGAAGCTTCCAAGAAGCACGGATATCCGCCGCATCCAATTGTTGAGCATCTTGTTTAATCCAAAGCTCAAGCCCTTCTAATACCATCAGTTTACTTTGTGGGTTAATTGTTTCTGGAAAGTCGTGATTTCTGTATGCAGATACCCAGACTGAATCATCCGTAACTCGATACTGCTGTCTTACCCATTTCGTTTTGCCGTTGTAGACACCGCCTGTAACGAAGTGCACCGTTCACCCCTCCTTGCTGATTGAACCGAATGCCAAACAAACTGGTACCCGCTGGCATGAGGAATTTCCCATTCCCAAAATTCCTTATTCTCTACTGCCAATTTACTAAGCAAATAGCGAATTACACCACCGTGGGTGACTACTGCGGCCTGATGTATACCACGTACGGTCATATCTTCTACTATATGATTCCAGCCTTGTTGTACTCTTGCCGAAAAAACAGAAAAACTTTCCCCATTTGGAGGACTTGCTTCAAATGGACGGTCAAGAAAATCCCGATAGCTAGGTTCATCGACCAATTCCTGATACGTTTTGCCTTCCCAGTCGCCAAAGTTCATTTCTCGAA
>NZ_JAZVJO010000501.1:0-6263 GCF_059453735.1 Peribacillus sp.
TAAGCATAATCTTCTCCGCCCATATCTGGGTCACCTTCGTGGAGGGTTTCAATTTCATTAATGCTTTCTGTCGACTTAAGAAGGAAGTTTGTGACCTCATTATTTGGGATTACAGCGGGATATCCTTGTTCAAAAAGGTATACATACGTGCAATCAGTAGAAAGACAAGTTCCTTTAACAATTCGTTCAATCTCTGCTTCGATAAAATTCCGTGTTTCATCATTAAAGGTTCGAACTGTGCCAATGAGTGTCGCGGTATCGGCAATTACATTAAAGGTATTTTCAGCAATAAAAGAACCAATCGAAACAACGGCTGGATCAATGGGGTTGATCCGTCTGCTGACAATTTGCTGAAGTGTGGTCACAAGCTGAGCACCGGCAACAATGGCGTCCTTTGTTTCATGAGGTTTTGCTCCATGACCGCCTTTACCCTGAATGGTTATCGTAAAGCGATCAGCAGCAGCCATCATGGGACCAAGGGAGTATTGGATTGTACCAGTCGGGACGGTCACCCATAAGTGTGTACCAAATATGACATCGACCCCATTAAGACAACCAGCTTCAATCATTGGTTTAGCTCCGCCTGGAGAATATTCTTCTGCATGCTGGTGGATAAATACATACGTGCCTTCAAGATTGTCTCTTAATTCATTAATAATTTTGGCTAAGAGTAAAAGTGTTGCCGTATGCCCGTCATGCCCGCATGCATGCATTACACCTGGGACGGTAGATTTGTAGGGAACATCTTTTAAGTCTTGAATAGGAAGAGCATCAAAGTCAGCGCGCAGGGCAACTGTTTTTCCCGGCTTTGCACCATACACTCTGGCAATGACTCCATTGCCGCCTATATTTGTTTCAACTTCAATCTCTAAAGTACGATAAAAGTCAGCGATAAAGGCAGCTGTTTTCGTTTCTTTGAATGAAACTTCTGGATGCTGGTGAAGATAGCGCCTGATTTTAATCATCTCTTCAAATGATTGCTCGAGGCGGGTATGTAATAGATTAATCATCGTACAGCCTCCTTTTTATCGTTATCTAAATTTTTAAATAATTTCAATTATAGCATAGTAAATAAAGTGCAGGGGGAGGATTTTTCAAAAGGATCTCTCAGCATCTGGAGGAGAATTAATACGCAATGAAAAAAACAAAACTTCCGGCATTATTAGTTATTTCTTTAGTAAGTATCATGTTAGTTTCACTGTTTCTTTATCTATTGGACGGAATTAACCGAGGAACCCTACATAATTTTGACTATACACTTCAAAAGTACCTCACTATAGGTGAAAATAGTCTATGGCATACCGTATTCTTTGTCATTACTAAATTAGGTTCCAAGACGACATTAATTCCTGGGAGTATCCTATTGATAATTTGGCTTTGGATAAGAAATAAGGATTACCCGGGAATGATCATGTTTCTCATTGGTGTAGCAGGAGGAGACCAATTAAATAAATGGATAAAGGCGTTGGTGGAAAGAGAGCGGCCTTCTATTAATAAAGCAATTGATGCTCTTGGTTATAGTTTTCCTAGTGGTCATGCGATGATTGGGATAATCTTTTATATGCTTATTGCTTATTTTGTCACTAGCGCCCTAAAAGGCGGCGTGGTGAAAAAACTTGTCTGGTCAACAGCAGCTCTATTAGTTCTATTAATTGGGTTAAGCCGAGTTATTCTTCTGGCACATTTCCCATCAGATGTAATTGCCGGGTATGCACTTGGATCTGTTGTGATTATTTTTTGTCTGTTGCTATACAAAAAATGGACTGCACGCATAAATAATACGACCTGAAACAGGTCGTATCAGACTGTAGACAAACTTGGGTGGAAAGTTGTCTACAGTCTTCTTTTAGTTTTTAAAATGCGGCAGTTGATTGCAGTGAAAGACGTTTCGCTTTCCGCGGGCGGGCGGTGAGCCGCATCAATGCTTACGCTCCTGCGGGGTCTCATCTGTCCCGCTATCGAAGGAGTCTTCTCGCCAACACTCCAATCAACGGTCTTTCATCTAGATTTTAGTCCGACACTCAAATGAAAACACGTGCTACCCAAGAGCAGATTTAGGAGGAGATCAATTCAAATCGGGGGAATTAAGAAGAAAATGCTTTCCGATAAATTCGTTCGAACAGGAAGAATCAAAGATTATTAAGTAGAACACAAGTGATCCTGAAAGCAGATACAATGTTAAAGATGGAAAACAGTACTTATTAGAGACTTAGTTGCCTTGATAAGCAGGGAAAATTCCATGAAATGTGTTAATGACAAAAGAGGTGCGGAATGAACCATTCCGCACCTCTTTTTTCTACAAACTGATACGACCTGAAACAGGTCGTATTTTTTAATTTAAATTAGGAACATCGCGACAATCGTAGTGACGAAAAGGCCAATGCAAACGGGGATAAGATTTCTTCGTGCGAGTTCAAAAGGATCAACATTACAAATGGCAGCAGCGGGAATTAATGCCCAAGGAACCAGCGTACCACCACCAACCCAGATGGCTGATAGTTGACCTAAAGCAGTCAGTGTGGCTGCACCTCCCCCTATAGCGGCTGAGAATAAATGAGCAACAGATCCGGTTAGGGATATACCAGAAAAGCCGGACCCGTCTAATCCAGTAATAGCCCCAACTGTCGTCAAGGTTACTGCTGCAATTTCCTTCGATAATGGCACCGATGCGGCTAATGCTCCACCCAGGTCATTAACAATTCCTTGAGAATCAGCAGGCAAGTAGTCACCAAGTATTTTTGCGAATCCCGAATCTCCTAAATAAAAAAAGGCAGCAATAGGGATGACTGGACCAAATACTTTAAAGCCAAATTGAAACCCTTCTATTAAATAACTGGTTATTTTTTCAAGTCCATCCTTTCGATGGGAAGTTAACGAGAGGATGACTAATATAAAAACAGCTGTTCCGCCAATAAGGGCTGTAGCATCGCCGCCCTGAAGCTTAAGGACAGACATCGTGATGACGTCCAAAATAAAGGCTAATGGGATAAAGAAGGCAAAGAATTTCCGTTGACCAGATGGTAGAAAATGTTCCTTCTCGGAAACTTCATTAGCGATAGATGTTTCTTCCTCTAAGAATTTCCCCTTATTCATATCTCGTTTAAGTAGAATGAAGGCGGAAATAGTGGTAACAATCCCCATTGTAATGACAAGTGGAATGCTTGCCTGGATAACAGCAGAGACTGGAAGCGAAGCAGCATCCGCAGTTAATTTAGGTGCTCCTTGAATGACAAAATCCCCTGATAAAGCAATTCCGTGACCAAAAAGGTTCATAGCCATGGCAACCCCTAAAGCGGGAAGTCCTGCGCGTAAAGCTACAGGGAGGAGAACCGCGCCAAGCAGAGCAACTGCTGGGGAAGGCCAGAAAAACCAAGAAATTATCATCATCAAAATCCCAATAATCCAGAATGCCAGTGCTGGTGTTTTAATGAATTTAGCAAAGGGTGATATCATGGCTTCATTAATGCCGGTTCGGGTGAGCACTCGACTCATCGCAACAATGATGGAGATGATCAGGATAGTAGGTGCTAATTCGATAATTGCATAGATAAAGCTGTTGAATATTCCGCTTATAGAAGCAGAAAAGCTGGCAGTGGCTAATAAAGCGATAGTAAAGATACCGAGAATACACATGAATGAAGTATCTCGTCTCTTTATCATGCATCCAATAATCAAAAGAATGAATCCCACATACGTCCAATGCAATACGGTTAATTCTACACCCATGATGCATCCTCCAGCCTCTTATCTTAATTTGTCTTTTTAGGATATGATGGGCGCTTTGTTTGGTGAATGATTCTCTCCGTCTGTAGACGGAGAGAAATAGAAACTACAGCAGGTATTTATGGGATAGAATTCATGATAGATTTAAGAGGAATAATCAGCCTGAAAGAGGAGCTTTATTGACGAATGAAGAATAGTATATTAGAGGGAATGAGAGGAAACGGTGTAATGAAAAAGCGTTCGTTGAACCGAGCATTAGCTGCAAGTATTCTTTTATTAACCGGTTTTTTATTGTTGCTTATCAATATAGGAGTCATTTCCTTGGAAATAAAGGAGATGTTTGTCGAGATATATCCCATGCTTCTATTATTAGCAGGGGTATACCTGTTTATTTCCTATTTTTCTAGGAAGTCTGGTAATAAACTATTTATCGGGTTATTTTTGATTACCTATTCAACTTTATTACTAATAAGTAAATTTACGAACTTAGACTTTAAGATTTGGAATTTATGGCCTTTATTAATTGTTTTTATGGGACTACAGCTCTTACTTAGTAAAAATAAGCATATCGTGTATCAAGATAAAACTGAATATTATGAAGATAATAGCCGCTTGGACTCTAAGCATAATGTACAAGGTGATTATAGTCAGAAGGTAGAAGAGGCGCTGCTACATCTGGAATGTGGGAAAGAAAAACTTCGAGAATTTTCCGGTAAAGAAGTGGACAAACAGATTCGCGAGAAAACGCAAGCTGGCGAGGAATTTACCAATATTATAGATGGAATTATTCATCAGCAAATTGAGGATGTATGGACTCAAATTAATAAAAGCCAAGAAATAATGAATTCTTTAAAGCTAACAGATGAACCTGATCTTAGAAAGAAAAAAACTAAGGAAAAGTTCAAAGTAAGAAATTCAAAAATGGTAACGTTGGGATCAGTGGACTTTAATCAAAGTAATTGGCATTTGGAGCCGATGAATATTTATCACGCCATTGGTGACTATTCTTTTAACTTTAATAAAGCTTATATTCCTGAACGAGAAACATTAATCCAATTAAAAGGTTGGATAGGTGATGTGAATATCCTTATTCCGGAGGATATCCCGATCCGTGTCCAAGCAAAAGTAACGATTGGTGAAGTGACTATTTTTTCCTCATCTTCTGCACACGTTTTTGGACCAAATGTCTATTTCGAATCTCCACAATACGAAGAGGCAGTCAAAAAAATCGATTTTGTCATTGATATGATGATTGGTGAAGTGAAGATAGATAAAGTGTAGAAAGTAGTGAAATGATGAAAGGATTTAAATCAACTTTCTTTCAAAGTTATGTAATGAATGCATTGTTTAGTTCGTTGTTTTTCTTTATTCTCCTTCAAGTGTATTTGCTGGCAGTGAAAAATCCGGCTTTTTCCATAAAACATCTCTTATTCTATCGGTTTTTGTCATGATATTACTGATGGTTTGTTCTATTTATTTTGGCATTCGCAATTTGTTTATCTTAAATGGTAAGCTTTCAAAAATTAGTGGTTATCTTGCGAGTCTGCGGAATGGGAAATTTCCTGACCAATTAAAAAGTAGAGCATACAGAAGAAACAGCACGAATGATAACTGAAGTGAATTTGCTTGGAGAGTACGTGCAGGAACAAATCGAACTTTTGCAGAAAATGTCTAATGAGAAACTAGTTCTCTCTGAACAAGTACATACTGCAGCAGTTATTGAAGAAAGACAGAGAATCGCAAGAGATCTACACGATGCGGTCAGTCAACAACTATTTGCATTAAGCATGATGTCAGCGACAGCTATTAAACTATTTGATGAATTTCCTGAAGCTGCGCGAGAACAACTCATTCAAATGGCGGATATATCTGTTAAAGCACAGGGAGAGATGCGCGCACTGCTTATGCATTTAAGACCGGTTGAATTACAAAAAGACTCATTGTGTGACGGAATCATCAAGCTATTACGAGAGTTGAAATCCAAGACCAATCATCATTTTCAAGGAAGTATTGATGAAGTCTGCGGTTTAACAAAAGCAGCAGAAGAGCATTTGTTTAGAATAGTTCAGGAAGCTGTTTCCAATATTATTCGGCATGCAGAAGCTGGGAAAATAAAAGTTGAACTGTCCGAGGAAGAGGGGTATGTTCATTTATTTATCAGTGACGATGGAAAAGGATTCGACCCTGAAGATAAAAAAATGATTTCCTACGGTATTCAATCCATGAAGGAACGCTGTAAGGAAATAGGGGGCGTGATTCAAATACGCTCGATTTACCATGAAGGTACGTATATCGATATTAAAGTTCCAGTAAAGGGTGGAAAAGATGACCAAAATTCGTTTAGTAGTTGTGGATGATCATGAGCTTGTAAGGAAAGGAATCTTGTCCTTTTTATTGACAGAACCGGATATAGAGGTAGTGGGTGAAGGGAAAAGCGGCATAGAAGCTATACAGTTGACTAAGGAACATACACCTGATGTAGTACTCATGGACTTATTAATGGAAAATGGTAATGGTATTGAAGCAACTAAGGAAATAGT
>NZ_JAZVJO010000502.1:0-10064 GCF_059453735.1 Peribacillus sp.
GGTACTGCCGACTGGAGAAATTATTGAAATTGGTGATAACGGGATTCCCGATGCTCCTGGGTATGATTTGTTAGGACTCATTACTGGCTCAGAGGGGACACTTGGCATCGTCACAAAAATCACGGTGAGAATTCTGAAAAATCCAGAAGCAAAACAGACGGTCCTTGCTTATTTTGATGATGTGACAGACGGCAGTAAGGCAGTGTCTGCGATTATATCAGCAGGCATTATTCCGGCAGCTCTTGAGATGATGGATAAAACAGCGATCGAAGGGGTCGAGGCAGCCGCTTTTCCCGTCGGTCATCCAAAAAATATTGCTGCTGTTTTATTAATTGAAGTCGATGGAATTTCTGCAGGAATTGAAGAACAAATTAATCAAATCCTCTCTGTCTGCAGACAGTTTAATGTTCGTGATGTCAAAGTGGCTCAGGATGAACTAGAACGCGGCAGATGGTGGGCTAACCGGAAAACGGGCTTTGGTGCTATGGGAGCCATCTCCCCAGACTATCTCGTTCAAGATGGAGTCATCCCTCGTAGCAAGCTTCCAGAGGTCCTTGAGCGGATCAACCAAATCAGTGAACAATCAGGTCTCCGCATTGCGAATATTTTTCATGCGGGAGATGGTAATCTGCATCCGTTAATCCTATTTGATGCCAAAATTCCCGGGGAAACCGAAAAAGCGCTGGAAGCGGGAAGTGCCTGTCTTCAGGCCTGTGCAGCGGTAGGCGGTACGATTACTGGAGAGCACGGTGTGGGGATTGAAAAAATAGAAGAAATGCGGTTTGTTTTTAATGAACAAGAAATTGAAGCACAAACGAATATTCGCAGTGTCTTTAATCCTGTGAATTTGATGAACGCAGGTAAGCTTTTTCCCTCACCAGGCAAATGTGTAGAAATTAAAATGGAAAGGAAAGAAGCTGTTTTATAAAAAGAAAAAATATTTTGAATTATTTAAATAAATAAGATAAGATGAAAATAGAGATTAAATGAAACGCTGTTTGGTAATAAGCAACACAATAAAGGAGGATGCAAAATGATTAACTATGTAAAAGCAAGTAAGCTTCAAGTCGCCAATGAATTATATGAATTTATTAATCAGGAAGTTTTACCAAACTCTGGGGTAGAGCAAGAGGCATTTTGGAACGGATTCAGTGATTTGGTCGAAGAACTGACACCAAAAAATAAGGCGTTACTACAACAACGGGATGAAATGCAAAACAAAATAAATGAATGGCATCGAGAACATGATGTTACTGTTGAAACGAACGAATATAAAGACTTTTTAAAGGAAATCGGCTATTTAGAAAAGGAAGTCGAGGATTTTAAAATCAGCACAGAAAATGTCGATGATGAAATTCGCTTCCAAGCTGGACCACAGCTAGTTGTCCCCATTAATAATGCTCGATATGCCATTAATGCAGCCAATGCACGCTGGGGAAGTTTATATGATGCTCTTTACGGGTCAGATGCGATCAGTGAGCAGGGGGGCGCGAGTAAAGAAGGCGAATACAACCCTGTCAGAGGACAGAAAGTCATTGATTTTGGAAGGAAGTTTCTTGACGAAGCGGCACCGATCATTGGAGCGTCGCACCGTGAAGTCGTCTCGTATACAGTAGTTGATGCTCAGCTGGTGGTTACCCTGGAAAATGGAGAAAACGCTTACCTGGAAAATGACGAACAATTTATTGGATACATGGGTAACGCAGAAGAACCTACAGCGATTCTTATTAAAAATAATGGTTTGCATATCGAGATACAAATTGACAGTGGACATACGATTGGGAAAACGGACAAAGCAGGTGTGAAAGACCTTCTTCTTGAAGCGGCAGTGACGACGATTATGGACTGTGAAGATTCAGTTACGGCAGTGGATGCTGAAGATAAAGTGCTTGTTTATAAAAACTGGCTTGGACTTATGAAAGGGGAATTGTCGGCAACATTTAAGAAGGGCGATAAAACGACAACCCGGACTATGAACCCAGACCGGATTTATACCTCTGCAATTGGAGAAGAAATCAGTCTGTCCGGACGCACAATGATGTTCGTTAGAAATGTTGGCCATCTTATGACGATTAATGCGGTTCTCGATCGTGAAGGCAATGAGATTCATGAAGGAATTTTAGATGGCGTCATGACCAGTTTGATCGCTAAGCATACCTTACTTGGCACTGGAACCTATCAAAATACGAAAAAAGGTTCGATTTATATTGTTAAGCCTAAAATGCATGGTTCAGATGAGGCTGCTTTCGCAAATCTGTTGTTTGACCGAATTGAAGATTTGCTTGGGCTGGAACGACATACGCTTAAAATTGGCTTAATGGATGAAGAACGGAGAACATCACTTAACCTAAAAGCCTGTATTGAGAAAGTCAAAGAACGAATTGTCTTTATTAATACAGGGTTCCTTGATCGAACAGGCGATGAAATTCATACATCCATGACCGCTGGACCAATGATTCGTAAAGGCAGTATGAAATCAGCTACATGGTTGAAAGCATATGAAGCATCCAATGTAAATACCGGCCTTGAAACTGGCTTCCAAGGAGTTGCTCAAATTGGGAAGGGAATGTGGGCAATGCCTGATTTAATGGCCGATATGTTGGAACAGAAAATTGCTCATTTGAAAGCAGGTGCGAACACAGCGTGGGTTCCTTCACCGACTGGAGCCACACTTCATGCAATTCACTATCATCAGCTTGATGTTACCAAAGTACAGAGTGATCTGATGGAACAATTAACTGACCGCCGTGATGAAATTCTTGAAATCCCGCTTGCAGGTGAATCCAACTGGAGCAGTGAAGAAATTCAAGAAGAATTGGATAATAATGCACAAGGAATTTTGGGCTATGTGGTACGTTGGGTTGAACAAGGCATTGGCTGCTCTAAAGTACCAGATTACCATGACATTGGTTTGATGGAAGACAGAGCGACTCTAAGGATTTCTAGTCAACATATGGCCAACTGGCTGCACCATGGCATCTGTACGGAGCAACAAGTAACAGAAACGATGAAACGGATGGCCAAGGTCGTTGATGAACAAAATGCTGGAGACCCTCTGTATCGCAATATGGCCGATAATTTTGACGAGTCAGTTGCTTTCCAAGCTGCGTGCGATCTTGTTTTCAAAGGGTTTGATCAACCGAATGGCTATACAGAACCCATTTTGCATAAACGTAGAATTGAAGCAAAAGAGAAGTTTGGGATTACCATTTAAATCAATCTAGGGGAATTCCATTGTCTGGAATTCCCTTGGTACATACTCTTGTGAAAGTAGGGATGATTCATGAAATTTGCTCGATTTAGTGTAGATGATGCGGTGCATAGCGGGATCGTAGAGAATGATAGAATTAAAGAAATACAAGGGGATATCTTTGAACAATGGAGGTATACCGGTGATACGTATTCAATTCAAGAAGTAAAGCTGCTTGCACCCGTTCAGCCCAATCAAGTTATCGGAATTGGTGCAAATTATGTAGGCAATCAAGCTGATTTGCCGAAGGTGCTGCCTGAATTACCAGTGTTTTTTTTCAAGCCAGTCTCGTCAGTGATTGGATCTGAAGAGGAAATTGTCATTCCGAAGGCTGTCGATGAAGTGAAATTCGAGTCTGAACTAGCGGTTGTAATTGGAAAAACGGCAAAAAACATTGAGGAGAATGAAGCGTTAGATTATGTATTTGGTTATACCATTGGCAATGATGTTACAGCGCCGCAATATTTCCATAGTGATGGGCACTGGACGATAGGGAAGTCGTTTGACAGCTTTACGCCGCTTGGACCAGTGATTGAAACAGAACTTGATCCAGCATTGGTTCGGGTTGAGGCAAAGGTAAACGGTGTTGAAAAACAAAATAGTCCGACAGAGTGGATGATCATTCCATTGAAAAAGATGATTGCTTATTTATCTACGGTTATGACCCTTCAGCCGGGTGATGTGATTTTGACAGGCAGTCCACTAGGTGCCGAGTTTATTAAGGAAACAGATGTTATTGAATGTGTGATTAATGAAATTGGAACGTTGCGGAATACGTTAATACAAGCTAAGTAAGTTTGTGGACATGAGGTGAGACAATTGGAACGAGAAAATATGGTGAAATCGGTCAGTCGAGCTCTCGATATTGTTGCCATGATCAGCTTGAAAAAAGGCGGCCTTGGGGTCACGGAAATTGCTAATCAAATGGATATTAATAAAAGCTCTGTATATCGAATTCTTTCAACATTGGTCCAGTATGGCTATATTGAACAAGATATCGAAACAGGGCGTTATAAGCTTGGTTATGCATTTTTAACGATTAGTTCAAAGCTTTTGGAATCGATTGATCTCAGAACTGAGGCAAAACCTTATTTGCAGTTGCTTGAAAATGAAACAAATGAAGTCATTCATCTCGTAGTATTTGATCAAGGGGAAGTCGTCTATATTGAAAAGCTCGAAGGCAATGAATTGCTGCGGATGCATTCGAGCGTTGGAAAACGTGCTCCAATGCATTGCACCTCTGTCGGGAAAGCGATTCTTGCCAACCTATCAAAAGCGGAAGCAATCGACATTTTGGAGAGAAAAGGGATGCCGCGGCACACAGATGACACGATTACCGATCTAGATAAGTTTTTGAAAGAGCTGGATACCGTTAGAGAGCAAGGGTATGCCCTTGATTTAGAAGAAAATGAACACGGAATCACATGTATTGCCGCTCCCATTTTTGATCATTCAGGAAACGTCTACGCAAGCGTAAGTATTTCGGGAACGACTGAGCGAATGACAAAGGAGCGCCTGAATTTACTGAAAACACGAATCATCGAAATCGGCAGCCTAATCTCTAGTAAGCTTGGTTATAAGGATTAAAGGGAGGCGGGTGAATTCACCTGCCTCTTTCATGTACAAAGAAGTAAAGTAATAGAATGAAAAGAGGGAATAAATGTATAGCTTAGAAGATGTTTTAAAAATGGATTGTGCCTATCTCTCTACCTTCACTACAAAAATAGACACGTCTTGGGGTATGATTTTTTATAATGAAAATCATCCGAATTATTATGATGCGAATCACGCTCATATTCACCAAACATGTGATCATCCAAAGTCGGTAATTAATGAAGTTACTAGATTTTATCAAGACAAAGGAATCATTCCTAGATTCTATCTCTATAATGTGGATCAACTTCAAGCTTTTATTTCAGAGGCGAAAGCTAATCATTATCGTTATGAAGAGTTCATTAGTCCCGTACAGCTTTGGAATCATAAAATTATAGATATTGAGATTAACAGTACAGTGACTATCGAGAAAGTAACGGAAGACAATTATCAGGAAGCACTGGAGATTGAGGGGAGTATTACTGAATTTGGCGGGCTGGATACGATAAAAAAAGTATTTCGAGCACAAGTTAATAACCCGGCATTTACTCATTATTTGCTTCGTTATGAGGGAATAGCTTGTTCAACTGCCTGTATCTTTGTTGATCGTGACCAAGCTCGCCTTGAAAGTGTAGCTACGCTCGAAGCTTATCGCGGAAAAGGGCTTATAGGTGCGATTATTCAGTTTATCCAGGACGAAGTAATAAAGCGCGAGATTACGCAGCTTTGGGTTTTTCCAATCAATGAAACCATTGAAAAAGTCTATCAAAAATATGGTTTCCAAACTGTAGCGAACGTAAAAAACGCTCATATCTTTTTAGAGGGAAAAAGTATTAAGGAAATTCAGGGGGGATAATATATCGAAATTTTCGAGGTGTTTTATAAAGCCTTAAAAGGTAAACGATTAATCGTCTTTTCTGGGCTATTTAAAAACGCCATGACCAAATTTAAAAATGGTGAATTAGATGTCTACAAAGAAAAAGATGTTACAAAATATGTCTATTAAGATACAATAGATTTCAATAAACGGACCAGTTTAGTTGAAGAAGATTTAATGTGTGGAACGTCATTTTGTTGGGTTTTATTAAGGGGGAATTCTATGTATCCAAGGGCAAATACTTTAGGGATAATAATAAACAATAATAAGATTCTTTTGGAAGAACAAGAGGGAAAGCATTCAAAGGGAACAGGTACTTATTATCGACCAATTGGTGGCACGATTGAACTTGGTGAGAAGTCCAGCGAAACTATTGTAAGAGAATACAGGGAAGAAATAGCAGTGGACATAGTGGTTAAACGCTATATTACCTGTTTAGAAAACATTTTTAGAATAGAAGGAAGTGTGGGTCACGAAATAACTCAGATTTACTTGGTGGAATTTATTGACCAAAATCTATATGAAAAAGAAAGCTTTAAAGTTGTAGAAGGAAGTAAAACTACCTTCACAAAATGGATATCCTTAGAAGAAATTATTGATGGAAAGAAGATACTTTATCCCAATGGTCTGAAAGAATTTTTACAGAAGAATATTTAGATTTCTTATTAAACTAACAGGTGAGTTTATTTATGATATATCATCGTAGGGCAGCTTGATCCTCAACCTTTAATGTTATTGAAAAATAGTACATATAATGGGGTATTCCTATTCCGTATCATGTAATAAGGAGTATACTATAAGCAGGAACTACCTTAAATAACATAAATAAGTACTATATATATGGTAGGGGGAACTTTCATGAAAGCTCATGAAATTATGAAATGCAATGTATTAACTGTACAGGAAAATGAAACTGTTCGTTCAGTTATTGAAAAATTCTTGGAAAATGGGATTAGCGGTCTTCCCGTTATTAATCAAAGAAATGAAATCGTCGCCTACATAAGTGACGGAGATATTATGCGTTTCATCGGAAAACACAAAGATATCGTAATTAGTTCGTTCTTTTTTGTAGATGTAATAAGAGGCGATGACGAAGAATTCGAAGAACGAGTAAAAAGAATGATGAATTTAAATGTCATGGAAATTGCTCAGAAAAAGGTAGTTACCGTCCAATATGATGAAAGTGCAGAAAATATTGCTTCCATACTAGGAAATAAACATATTAAAAAATTACCTGTTGAACGCGACGGGGTATTGGCAGGAATAATCAGTCGTGGAGACGTTGTAAGAAATACTTTCCAAGCACTATTATAAAATAGTATATGGCCGATTTTTATTGCTCTCTTTTGCGTTACCATTTCAAGATGATTTTTGAAAATACTCCTTATTACCTCAAAAATCTATATCCATTTTTAAATAGGCCTTTTACTTATGAGTTTAGAAAGTCAGTTGATTGAAGTGAAAGGCGTGAAGACTCCTGCGGGAACAGCGGGACAGGGGAGACCCCGCAGGAGCGTAAGCATTGATGCGGCTCAACCGCCCGCCCGCGGAAAGCGAAGCGCCTGGAATGGAAATCAACATCTCGATATTAAATCTCATCCGACTTTGTCTACAGTCTGTGGCCAATTTTTATTGGTCTTTTTGATTGGGGAAAAATTTAAAGAATAAGCATGAATGACACACTGACCAATACAAATAATAATGCTATAATAAGATGTTCAGGTAGATAAGTTCTTTAAGTATACTTCGCCTGCATTATCGGAGGTGTTATATTATGAATAAAAAGTGGACGATCGAAAATATTCGTGACTATGTCTCAAAGAATTCAAAAAGTAAATTACTTTCCACTGAATATCTTGGATACTCGCAAAAACTACAGTTTGAGTGTTCATGCGGGAATACCTTTGAAAAGCCTTGGACCAAATTCAAAGGCAGCAATCAGAGAAGTTGTTCTGAGTGCTCTGCACCAAAAGCTTCACGTTAATATGAAGGAAAGAGCGGCCGTTAAATTCGGCCGCTCTTTTTCTATTCAGCTTCTTTTTTAAAGGACTGTTCATGATGAAGCAGCCATTCTTTTCTCCATAAGCCTCCAGCATACCCGGTTAATTTCCCCGAACTGCCAATAATACGATGGCAAGGGATGACAATACTTAATTTATTTTTACTATTTGCACTTCCAACCGCTCGAATGGCTTTTGGATTCTCGATCGAAGCAGCAAGGTCTTTATAAGAACCTGTCTCCCCATATGGTATTTTTGTTAAAGCGTCCCAAACGATTTTTCGGAAGGGGGTGCCTTCCTGCATGTAGGGAAAGGTAAATTCTTGGCGTTCCCCATTAAAATACTCAGTCATCTGCTGGTAACAATCTGCTAAAACTGCGGGGATTTCACGGATTGTGACCGAGCCTGTTACGTGCTCAGTGAACATAATTGAACTGATTGCTTCGTCCGTCCCAACAATTTCTATATTCCCAATCGGTGAAGCAAACTGTAGTGTATGTAGTTTATCCATATAATGACCTCCAGAGATAAAAGACGGCATATGCCTGCCAGCCTTCCCAATTAACAGCCAACTCTTTGATTTCGTCTATTGTCGGCTTCCGTTCAAGACCTAATTGCTGCTTTAATGCTTGATGAAGACCCACATCAGAAATGGGAAAGGCGGAAGGAAAATGAAGACATTTCATCATAACATATTCCGCCGTCCAGGGACCAATCCCTTTAAAGGTCAGTAAGAAGTCGCGGCAGTTTTGTTTCATAAGTAAGGTTTCCTTCGTTAATTCACCTTTCAACATCGCTTTGGCTATGCCAATGATATAGTCAGCTTTTTTACTTGTATGAGTATACTGTCGCAGACTGGCTATATCTAGACCAGCAATTTTTTTATAGGAAGGAAAGTGCCAATAAGTACTTCCTTCAATAGTAAGGCATTCACCAAATTGTTCAACCAAATGCTTCTTTAATGTGTAGGCATAGGCTAAGTGGATCTGCTGTCCAAGAATGGCCCAAACTAACGCTTCAAATATGTCTGGAATACAGATGATTCGTAACCCATAGTATCTACAGGCAAGGTTTTGTAACACCTTATCTTGAGCAGCCAGACTATAAAAGCCTGCTAAGTCCTGATCCAAATCAAACCATTCCCAGATATACGCCGCTATCTTTTTACGAACGGGTAGAGGTTGATTTGAGTGGGGGAGATTTACGATAATTGAAACCGGGGACGAACTGATTTCTACTAAAATAAAATCTCCGTTCACTTTGATCAGTTTAGATAAAATGCCATCTTGTATTTTGTGAAGGATCTCTTGATCAGATCGATTTAAAAAACGAAGGCATTCCTTAAATGTAAATTCCTTAGGAGGAAATATCTCAACTGAGTGTTCGTGATTAGTCCATTTCATCACAAGTCCTGCTTATAGCCGTTCGATATTCACTGGGCGAACACCTTTTCACATTCCGAAAGACCCGGTAAAAATTAGATGGACTTTGGAAGCCTGCTTCATAGCAAATCTCAAGATTGGTCAGTTTTGATGTTTTCAGTAGGTGTGCAGCCTGATCAATCCTAATTTTTTCTAAGAACGTTCGCGGAGTTTCTTTCGTTTCCTGTTTAAAAAGCCGTTCGAGATAATATGAGCTAACACTCACATGATTCGCAATATCCTCTAAACGTACATCTTGTTTTGAATGAGAAACTAAAAAAGTCCTAACACTTTGTACTAGTTCGATATGGGGCGAGTGTTCGACTTCAGGCTGGCATCGTTTACAAGCACGATAACCCGCTTTTTCAACGTCCTCAATATCAGTGAAGAATTCTACATTTATTTTTTTGGGCTTTCGAGACCGGCAGGAAGGTCTGCAGTAAATTTTTGTTGTCTTCACTGCAGTAAAAAACAAACCGTCGTATTTTTTATCACAAGCTATAATCTTCTCCCACATTTCTTCAAACGAAAGCAGTAACATATATCCCATCCTTTCTTTATCTTATTTTATCAAGAAAATTGAGACGAACTCGTCCTCAATCTTGCTCTTATGGTCGATCATTTTGTTTGAAAATCATGAATGATAGTGGAAGTAGGAGGGATGTGCATGATGAAAAAGGTTGCTGAGATTATGTTGTCTGGGATAACCAAGAGGAGAACATGATTTTTGCACAGAAGTTATTGAACAATTAGATAAACTTATCAAGATAAACAGATTAATGCAGGAGAATGGGTTACGATGCGATTTGGCAAAGTATTTAACTTTGCTGTCAAACCAATCCGTACATAACCTACTACTATACGTATTAAATATGTTCACCGTTGTAACGGGTTTTCGATTATATCTGGCTTTTGAGCATCCA
>NZ_JAZVJO010000503.1:0-16525 GCF_059453735.1 Peribacillus sp.
AATCACGTTCATATAAATGGACGATATTTTGATGTTCATCACCTAGAATTTGAACTTCAATATGTTTAGGATTCTTAATAAAACGTTCTACATAGACTTCATCATTACCAAAGGCAGCTTTCGCCTCTGACTTTGCACGATCATAGGACTCACGAACTTCTTCAGGATTATTCACAATCCGCATTCCGCGTCCTCCACCGCCAAGTGAAGCTTTTATTATAATGGGGTAACCGTACTTATCCCCGAATGCTTCGACTTCTTCAACATTGTCAATCGGGCCGTCACTTCCCGGGATAACCGGAATATTTGCGAGCACTGCCTGATGGCGTGCCTTCACTTTATCTCCAAACATATCTAGATGTTGAGATTTGGGTCCAATAAAGATGATTCCCTCTTCTTCACACCGGCGGGCAAAATCTATATTTTCAGACAGGAATCCATAACCAGGATGAATGGCGTCGACATGACTTTTCTTCGCAATTTCAATAATTCCTTCAATGTCTAGGTACGCATCAATTGGTTTTTTGTCTTTGCCTACCAAGTATGCTTCATCGGCTTTAAACCTATGATACGACCCGTGGTCTTCCTTGGAATAAATAGCCACAGTTCTAATATCTAATTCCGTACACGCACGAAATATCCGAATTGCAATTTCTCCACGGTTTGCTGCAAGTACTTTTTTGATACGATTTCCCATCATTACACCTACTTCTATAAATTTTCAATTGTATATAAAAAAAGGACATAGCCCTCCTGAATTCAGTCAGGCGGAACCAGTTACCTTTTCTTCACAGTACGTCAGGTTACTATGTATCGTAAACTTGTTAACCCATTACCGAAAAAACATCAATATTTCTTAAATAAACAATAATACGAAAATTCTTATAACACAATAAAAGAATACACTATCTCCCGTTTTTTTTCAAAAATGAAACTTAACTCACAAAATACTATTTTTTTTACACAAAAAAACTCAAACCATAAATGAGAATAGTTTGAGTTTTGACTTTAGTCATCTGCCGTCACTTATCATTTCCTAAGAGATGCTTCGTGCAGCACGGATAATTCTCTTTCGAGTTTTTCTAAGAGAGCTTTCCCCTCATCACCATTCACCAAGCCTAAACGAACAGCGAAGTCGATCTCTCGTGATAAGCCGAACATTTGCGTATCCAAAACCTCTTCGTAAAGAGGGCATTGAGGCATAGTGAGGTTATCCATTTGTACTTTAATTAATTTTAAAATTTTTTCAGCATCTGCTTTTAACAGTGCATAGGCTTTTTCTCGATGATTGACAAGCATTTCAGATGCCATATTAAATCCCCCCGCTCAAGAAGCGATTAAATCTTATCTATAAATTTTACCCTTAGTTTTATGAAAAAGCAAGGTTATATAAGGACAATTTAGAATCACAAGTTGAAATCCAAAGATTTGTCTTCATATTATCGCAGTTTCTCTCCCTATTACAACTTTTTTTGGCTTTTTGGTTAAATATGCTTATAATTGTACTAGTAATAGAGAAAGGGATGAACTAGGTGGAATCCATTGTATTTATAAAAGGCAAGGTAAAATATCCAATTACACTTGATCCAGGGGTATGGATCTTTGATGACCGTAAAGTAGAAATTGAGGCATACTTTCATGCCGAAAAGGTTGAAGTGGATGAGTTAGAAGAATATACAATTGCTGCTTCTAAACATTGGGAGAAAGAGATTCGAGAAGGTTCAACTATGCCTCCCACATTAAAAACAGAAAAAAGGTTTGAAAAACAAAGACTTTTAGAAGGAACATTTGTTATTCCATTCGAACCTTTTTTAAATAATTCTGTTCCAGATGATAACGCCTCCACCATCATTGTTGAAACTGCTGATCAAGAACATATCTTTACACTAGAGGAAGCTAGAGCATTTGCTATTGGTTTTTCAATTGACGGCAAACCTATTAAGGAGAATGGTCCTTGTTATCTTTATTTTGGCGATGGTTCAAATATTAATAATCCAATTAAAGACATTCGTTCCTTTACATTAAAATAAACCCAACTTCGGCAGACGATTATTCGTCTGCCGTTTTCGTTAGATGTTACAGGAACAATTTATAAAATATTCGCAGCCAATTGAGCCAGAGCAGATCGCTCTCCTTTAATTAACTTTATATGACCCGCAATATGCTGATCCTTGAAACTTTCTACCACATAGGTAAGTCCATTATTATATTCATCAAGGTACGGGTGATCAATTTGCTCCGTATCTCCCATTAAAACAATTTTACTTTTCTCTCCTACTCGTGTCAGGATGGTTTTCACTTCATGTTTAGTAAGATTTTGAGCCTCATCGATAATAATGAATTGTTCCGGAATGCTTCTTCCCCTGATATACGTCAGTGCCTCCACTTCAATCGACTTCATCCCTGCTAAAATCGCATCCAATTCTCCAGGTTTCTTCGTGTTAAATAAATATTCAAGATTGTCGAATATTGGCTGGATCCACGGACGTAATTTTTCTTCTTTTTCCCCAGGTAAATAGCCAATATCCTTCCCGACTGGAACAATAGGACGTGCCACTAATAATTTTTTAAAGCGCCCGAGATCTTCCGTCTGCATTAAGCCTGCTGCTAACGCAAGCAGCGTTTTACCTGTTCCAGCTTTCCCTATTAAGGTGATCAACGGCAAATCCGTTCGAAGTAATATTTCCATAGCCATAATTTGTTGAACATTCCTTGGCCTGATGCCCCAAATATGATCTTGATCAAATAACAGTTTTTTTATTGTGCTGCACGTTTGGTCGACGATTGCTACAGCGGAAGAAGATCCACCTAAACTATCTTTCATTAAAATAAATTGATTTGGGTAATAAGGTCCTTTCGGGAGGTCAGCTACTGGCAGCCCTCCCTTTTCATAAAAGGTATTTAAGAGATCGACAGGGACAAATAATTCAGAAAATCCGCTGTATATATGATCTAATTCAACAACTCGATCACTTAAGAAATCCTGAGCAAGCAATCCAATGGCGTCTGCTTTTACACGAACAAGGGTATCCTTGCTCACTAAGATGACTGACTTTCCAATTGCCTTTGCCTTTTCTTCAGAAGATAAATTTTTTGCAACAGCAAGAATCCGGTTGTCGTTTGTTTTTTCAATAAATATTTCTTGAAGTTCATGGAAAGAACGATGATTTAATTCAATTCTAAGTGAGCCGCCATTATGAAGTTTAATCCCATGATGCAGCTGCCCCTGTTCTCGAAATCCATCGATTAGTTTTGATACCTGCCTTGCATTCCTCCCTATTTCATCCATATATCTCTTCTTCGAATCCAGCTCTTCTAACACAACCGCTGGAATGACTACCTCATTATCTCCGAAAGAAAAAAGGGAATAAGGGTCTTGCAACAAGACATTAGTATCTAAAACGTAAATTTTGTCCAATACGACGCCCCCTGCCTGGTCTTTGTCAAATCTGTTTCATAATCCTGCTACCTCCAGTTTATGTAGTGGACGAGACTGTTGATAAAATATATGTCTGCCTGCATAAAGATAGAAGAACATTTACAGACTATAAAGAAAATTGACAGAAGGAGGACCTTAAAAAAATGAGAATATATATATTACTTTTGTCCGTTTTACTCATACTTACTGGTTGTAACACCCAAGATGAAAGTAGTGAAAAAACAAAAGACGATAATTATAAAGTCACTACCGTGAAAAATTCCACGATCAAAGAAACGAATCGATTAACAGGTAAACAAGTTGCAAACAGGTTGACCCAAATAGCTGCAGCGATTCCTCTAGTTAATGACGCAACGGCCGTTGTTATTGGAAAATACGCCCTTGTAGGTATAGACATTGATGATGATATAGAACGCTCACAGGTGGGAACCATTAAATATTCAGTTGGAGAGGCGCTTCAGAACGACCCATATGGTGCGTATGCGATCGTTGTCGCAGACCCGGATTTAAATGAGCGGATACGTGAAGTTTCAAGAGATATACAAAACGGTAAGCCTGTCCGTGGAATATTAAATGAACTTTCCGATATCACCAGTCGTATCATCCCTGAAATCCCGGGAGATCTAAATGAACCAGCACCTACCAAAACGACAGAAAATCAAAGTAATTCATTAAATAAACAAAATCAAGAACAATTAAAAAGAGAACAAAAGAAACACTCTACTAGTGAGTAATAGTTTGCAAACGACTGACTCAATTGATTATTTGAGCAGTCTTTTTTACGTTGTCTTAACCTAGCTTACATTCAAACAAATAAGGTCTTCCAAGGTAAGATGTTTTCACAATACTTAGAATGTATAAAACATGCTATAATGTATCTACTATATTGGACATCCATTAATTAAATGTTGAAAGAGGTTTCGCTATGAATGTTAAATGTGTTATTTGCGATAAGATAGAAGATATTCTCGATTATTCACCAGAAGCAAAGAAATTAAGAAATCGGCCGATTCATACATATATGTGTCAGGAATGCTCAACTCGAATAGAAGAAAAAACCAAGGCACGAATTGCAACTGGAAATTTCAAGCTTTATCGATCCGTTACGAAAGATGACGATTGGTAAGCTGAAGGAGAGGGAATCATGGAATGGGCTAGACCTAAGGTAAAACAAGGATTGGCAGCCGGCCTTTTATCTGGCTTATTTCTTGGCTTCTTTATGAAATACGTTGAGTTCCTAAGCGGCTATAAAGTATACCGTTTATTACTTAATATTAATTTCCAGCCAGTTGAGAGAAATATAAACCCACCAGAGTATCTCGAATTTTTGATTCATTTGATGGTCTCTATTCTCGTGGCAATGGTATTCACTATGCTGGTAAAAAAGAATGCATCTTTTTTGAAGCGCTTGCTTACTGCGGTCATTGTTATTATCCCGGCAATTCTCCTCTACTTTCCTTTAACCAGCCTAGGAAGCAGTCAGGTGGACTCCATCAGTGGTATAGGCTTTACTCTCTGGACTCTTGCCCATTTGCTTTACGCATGTATCCTAGCGGCTGCAGCTAAGGTCTAAGTAAACCCTTAGAGGAATCATTCTAGGTACACAAATAACACCCCGGCATAATGCCGGGGTGTTATTTGTGCTTTATTCAAGATTCCGGTATTTCTCCGGTTCTGCTTTAATCTGGTTGAGCATTACGTCAATAACTTCAATCGGGAAGCGCTGCTTTTTCACTTCATTTTCATATAGATATTCAATGAAGTAAAAAGGCTCCTCTTTGAATAGGGACTGAATGATTATCTCTTTTTCTACCAGCAGCTTTTCAAAAAAAGCCAAGGTATCAAGAGCAGCCGTATCATCAGGTCTTGCATCACAGACTACTTTAATCGTCATCCAATTATATAACGCATCTTGAATGGATTGCATTTATACCTGTTCCCCGCTATGATCACGACGGCGCAAACGATAGATACCGAGTACTGCTGCCGCAATCAAAAGAGATTCACCCATTGGAAGGAAAACGGCCAGGAAAGATAGAACGGTACAGCCGAGACCCATGACCACATAAATGACTAGGTTTTTTAATAAAGGTAGTTTTTTGGCAAATCCGAGCTGGTATACTACGATACACAGGGCCCAAATCGTCAAATATAAATACCACATTCCTGCTTCAGGGTTTTCGTCAACCCGGTAAAGGGCTGCGAAAAACGATAGGCGCTCTCCTACATCCATTGCTATCCCTCCTGATTAGATTCACTCAGCGGTTTTTTTCTTTTTAGTTGTTCTTTCACGTTCGCTCTTATCAAGAATTTTCTTACGAAGTCTGATTGATTCTGGTGTTACTTCCAGATACTCATCATCGTTTAGATATTCTAGAGACTCTTCAAGTGACAAGACTTTTGCTTTTTTCAGCGTTGAAGTTTGGTCTTTGTTTGCAGAACGCATATTTGTCATTTGCTTAGCTTTAACAATATTAACAGTCAAGTCATTTTCGCGGTTATGTTGACCAACGATCATTCCTTCATAAATATCTGTTCCTACTGGAATAAAGATGATACCACGGTCTTCAACCTGCATTGTACCATAAGCAGTTGTCTTACCAGATTCCATAGAAACTAATACACCTTCACGTCTTCCGCCAACTTGGCCTTTTTGCATTGGCTGGTAGCTGTCAAACGTATGGTTCATAATTCCGTATCCACGTGTAATGGTCAAGAATTCTGTAGAATATCCGATTAGTCCGCGAGCTGGAACGTTAAAGATCATACGTACTTGGCCGCTTCCGTTATTAATCATATCAAGTAGTTCGCCTTTACGTGCTCCAATTGACTCCATAATTGAACCAGTATGCTCTTCAGGAACATCGATTTGAACGCGTTCAACCGGCTCACAACGTACTCCGTCAATCGTACGAACAATAACTTCAGGTTTTGAAACTTGAAGCTCAAATCCTTCACGACGCATGTTTTCAATCAGGATAGATAAATGAAGCTCTCCACGACCTGAAACAATCCAAACATCCGGAGAATCTGTGTTGTCAACGCGTAAGCTTACATCTGTTTGTAATTGTGTGCGCAGACGTTCTTCAATTTTTCTAGCTGTAACGTACTTGCCTTCACGGCCAGCAAACGGGCTGTTATTAACAAGGAACGTCATTTGTAGTGTTGGTTCATCAATACGAAGAATTGGAAGTGCTTCTGGATGCTCAGTTGGGCAAACAGTTTCACCTACGTTGATATCCTCCATACCTGAAACAGCGATTAAATCTCCAGGGAATGCTTCTTGGATTTCAACTTTCTTAAGACCGATAAATCCAAAGATACTCGTTACGCGGAATTGTTTAACAGAACCATCAAGCTTCATTAATGAAACTTGTTGTCCCACATGCATCGTTCCACGGAATACACGACCTACTCCAATACGGCCAACATAGTCATTGTAATCAAGCAATGCTACTTGGAATTGAAGCGGTTCATCGCGGTTATCGACAGGTGCAGGAATGTTTTCGATAATTGCTTCAAATAATGGAACCATGTCTTCACCTTGTTTAGCAGGATCTGGATCCACACTTGATGTACCTGAGATACCTGAAGCATAGATAACTGGGAAGTCCAATTGATCGTCTTCAGCACCAAGCTCAATGAATAAATCTAAAACTTCATCCACAACTTCTTGAGGACGGGCTGAATCTTTGTCGATTTTGTTTACAACAACGATTGGCTGGATTTTTTGTTCCAACGCCTTTTTCAATACAAAGCGTGTCTGCGGCATACAACCTTCATATGCATCAACTACTAGGACAACACCATCAACCATTTTCATAATACGTTCCACTTCACCGCCGAAGTCGGCGTGACCTGGTGTATCTAGAATGTTAATTCGTGTATCTTTATATTGAACAGCCGTATTCTTAGCAAGAATCGTGATACCCCGTTCTTTTTCTAGATCATTCGAATCCATTGCTCTTTCATCGACGTGTTCGTTTTCGCGAAATGTACCAGATTGCTTCAGCAATTGATCCACTAGAGTTGTTTTACCATGGTCAACGTGGGCAATAATAGCTATATTTCGAATATTTTCTCTTAATTTCAAAAAATTCACTCCTAGATTAGATAGTTATTTAACTTATCTTTAGCATTAACTTACATATTATATCACAAACATAGTAGAAACAAAGCATGAAATTATGTACAATAGATATATTCGAGGTGATAATAGTGAAAGATATCCAATGGAATTTCCTTATACTGGCACTTTTGGCAACAGCAAGCATTTCATTTATTGGTATAGCAATTGCTGAAAAAAGCATATTTGGTGCGGTTATCAGCCTGTTTATACTATGTGGGATTATGGGCTTTGGTTTTTCTCAAAAGAAAAAAAACCGTAATGCCCAAAAGAATTAAATAAATATTTTTTGATTAAAAAAACCGCCGATTATATCGGCGTTTTTTTCTGTAATTCATCTATTTGGCAAGATACGTTTCATTAATCCGTTTATGCAGGCCCGGTTTTGAAGCAAAAAGAGACGAGCCATTTACAAAATCAAGCGGCTGATCATCCATAGTCGTGACTTCTCCTCCGACTTCTTTTAAAAGAACGACTCCGCCTGCAAAATCCCATGGAGCTAGCCTCATTGTCATATATGCGTCAGTTCTCCCAGCAGCTACATAGGCAAGTTCAATCGCTGCTGAACCATATGATCTCGTCCCCCTCACATCACGAACGAGAGGAGTAAGAATACTTGGATCAATCCGGTTATTTTCACCAATCCAGGTTGCATTGATTGATAAAATCATATCGCTCACTTCTACCTCTTCAAGCATCGGCAGCCGCTGCTCATTCATATAAGCGCCTTCTCCTTTTATCGCATGATACAATTCATCGTGTATTACATCATAAATTAAGCCAATTTGCCCAACACCATCTTCGTATATTCCGATAGAAATAGCAAAATTTCTCTGCTGGTGAACAAAATTCATTGTCCCGTCAATCGGATCGATAATCCAAACAACTCCCGACACGTTTGAATAATTTGCCTCCATCGCCTCTTCCCCGACCACTTTATGGTCACTAAAGGTTTCAGCTATTTTTTGTCTAAAAAATAATTCTATTTCCTTATCTAAATTGGTTACTAAATCGTTCCGATTAGATTTAGTTTCAATTGTTAATACCTCACTAAAGGATTCTCTCAACCGTTCTCCAGCTTCTTTAACCCAAGCTTTGGCATATGTATCAATTTTCTTTCTGTCCATATTCAAAACCCCCGCCCCCTGTTCTTTCTATCTACAGATTATCTAATACTAGTTGATGCTTCAAGTTTTAGAGTTAGTTATTACCAAAAATACTGTTTCTATACTTTTTTTATCATTTTCTATGTATCCACCGATTCCTTCATTAATGATAAATAGCGGATTCACTTATTAAACAACAAGTGTCCGCTATTTACCACCTACAGAATAACTATAATATTCATTCATGAATCCGTCTTTATCTCCTTCGTCATATAAAGGTAGAAATTATAATGCCTTTAATCTTAATAACTCTAAGCGGATCCGCTCAAGCTTTTGTTTACATTGGGTTTTCTTTGGCTCATTTTCTTCGCCTATGGCCTCAAATAAAGTAGCTAATTCATAATCCATTTCCATCCGTAAAACAGCTGTTCTATGTTTTTCTACTTCCTTCGCCTTCAAAGCTTGATTCATAACTTGTTTCATATTCCATCTGCTCCCTTCGGTATTTAACTAAATTTAATTAACTAAATTTTCAGTTATTTATTTAGTTTTATAGTATGTTGTCTACACCAAAATCGCAACAAAATTGTGCATTTGCCTTAGATATAAAAACGAGAATACCCTCGTAATGAAAGCGGATTTTTTCTTTTTTACTTTTAATTATGCTACAATATGCTTCAGACAAGCAAGTAGGAGGAATAATATGTCCGTTTCAAGTTTTTCAGCAGAAGATTTCAGCGTGTTTAAAATTGATGGCCTCGATCAGCGTATGGAGGCTTTAAAAGAACAAATCCAACCCAAGCTTATTGCTCTCGGCGATTTCTTTTCACAGGAACTTTCTGTCCTAACAGGAGAAGAAATGTTTACACATGTTGCCAAGCATGCACGCAGGAAGGTTAATCCTCCAAATGATACATGGGTTGCTTTTTCAGGTAATAAACGAGGATACAAAATGGTGCCCCATTTTCAAATCGGCCTTTGGGAAACGCACGTTTTTGTTTGGTTTGCGGTCATTTATGAAGCACCAATAAAAGCCGAATTTGGTAAAACGCTGATGGAGGCTGCAGATAAATTAAAAGAGACCATTCCTTCAAACTTTGTTTGGTCAATTGATCATACCAAACCTGCCGTGCTTCCACATCAAGATTTATCCGTTAACGAACTTGAATCAATTTTTCAGCGCTTACAAAGTGTTAAAAAAGCTGAAATACTTTGCGGAATTCAAATACCTCAAGAAGAAGCTGTGAAAATAACAGATGAAAAATTTGTCGAAATAATTCGCGATGCTTTTGTTCAACTAATACCCTTATATAAATTAACTTAAACACTTAGATATGTTAAAAGAGTAGGAGAGGATGTCCCGAAAAATGGGGCATCCTCTCCTACATGTCGCTCACTTTATCCCAGCTGTCTTTGCGCTTGAAATCAAATCTTCCATTTTCTCATAATTTTCTTCTTCGAATAAGTCAATAATTTTACTCCCTACAATGACTCCATCACAATAGGAAGAGGCTTGTTTGACATGCTCGGGCGTAGATATCCCAAATCCCGCTAATACGGGGACAGAGCTTAATGCTTTAACTTCTTGGAGATAAACACCCACTTCATCCTCAAATGATTCTCTTGTCCCAGTTGTTCCTTTAACAGTCACCGCATATATAAATCCTTCAGCGTCTTTTGTAATTTTATTTAATCGCTCCTTAGGGCTTGTTAGTGTTACAAGACGAATTAACACAATGCCTGACTCCTTAAGGACCGGCCTCAATATCCCCTCTTCTTCAAAAGGCAGATCAGGTACAATACAGCCAGATACGCCTGAATTAACGCAGTCTTTTGCAAAATGTTCAAATCCATATGCCATAATTGAATTTAAATAGCTCATAAAGATAATAGGAATCGTTATTTGATCCTGAATCTCATGTAAAGTGCTGAAAATCTTCTTTAGGGTCACCCCTTGTTTGAGAGATCTTAATCCAGCCCGTTGAATCACTGGCCCATCTGCAACTGGATCAGAAAAAGGGATACCTAGTTCGATAGCGGCAGCACCTGCTTTTTCAAGCCTGGTAATTCTGCTCAACAACTGATCTAATCCACCATCACCAGCCATAATATAAGGAATAAATGCCTTTTCCCCTTCGTCTGCACCTTTACGCAGCGCATTTGCTAGTTTATTTGTCATCTTGGTTCCCTCCCATCACTCTACGAACGGTTTCAACGTCTTTATCCCCGCGGCCAGATAAACAAATGACTAGTCCCTGATTTTGTTCCATTTTCGCAGCAACCTTCATTGCATGTGCAACGGCATGTGAACTTTCAAGGGCAGGAATAATACCTTCCTCCTTGGAGAGGAGCAGAAGAGCTTCTAGCGCTTCCTTATCCGTCACTGAAGTATATGAAACTCTGTTTTGATCTTTAAGATAACAATGTTCTGGTCCTACCCCTGGATAGTCCAGACCTGCAGAAATGGAATGTGCTTCCTGAATTTGTCCATCTTCATTTTGCAAAAGGTACATCAGCGCTCCGTGCAGAACACCTTTTGTTCCCTTTGTAAGAGTCGCCGCGTGAAGACCGGTTTCAATCCCGCTTCCAGCCGCTTCTACACCAATCAGCTTTACTTTTTCGTCTTCAATGAAGGGATAAAACATTCCCATTGAATTACTACCGCCGCCAATACAAGCTACAACTGAATCCGGCAACCCCCCTTCGATTTCTGCATATTGCCGCTTTGTTTCTATCCCGATCACGCTTTGAAAGTCACGGACAATCACTGGAAATGGATGCGGTCCAAGTACAGACCCCATAATGTAATGGGTATCCGTTACGTTCGCTACCCAATAGCGAAGCGCTTCATTTACTGCATCTTTCAAGGTAGCACTCCCTTGTTCTACTGAAACTACTTTAGCTCCTAGCAGCTCCATTCGAAAGACGTTTAATTTTTGACGTTCAACATCCTCTGCCCCCATAAAAATGATACATTCCAAATTCAATAATGCACAAACCGTAGCCGTTGCGACACCATGCTGTCCGGCTCCTGTTTCCGCTACGACTTTCTGTTTACCCATCCTTTGTGCTAAAAGCGCTTGACCAATTGTATTATTAATTTTGTGTGCACCGGTATGATTCAAATCTTCACGTTTTAGATAGATTTTTGCTCCACCAGCAATCTTTGTTAAATTAGCCGCATAAAAGAGCGGTGTTTCACGGCCTATATAATCTTTTAAATAGTAGGCAAGATCTTTTTGAAAACTCTCATCCTTTTTTGACTCTTCATAGGTCTGTTCCAATTCAAGAACTGCTGCCATCAACGTCTCTGGAACAAAACGACCGCCGTATTCCCCAAAATGACCATCTTTAGTTGGTTGTAAATAGCTATCCATTGCATTCATAAGTAATGCCTCCCTTTATTATTTCTTTGCATTTTTAATAAATAATCTAATTTTCTCATGATCTTTATAACCATTTGTCTCCACACCGCTTGATACATCGACGGCAAAGGGCTGAACCAACTTAATTGCTTCAAAGACATTCATTGGTGTTAAGCCTCCAGCTAATATCAGTCGGTTTCGAGATTGACGAAGCCTATGAATCATCTGCCAATCCAAGGTTTCTTCGTTTGAAGATTCAGAATTTTTAGGAAGGTCAAGCAGCTGATAATCAACAGGATAATTATCGATCTTGTTAAAATTCACTTCGTTGTGGATAGAAAATGCTTTTATAACAGGTATCGAAAAGGAACCTGCCTTTTCAACACTTTCCTGTCCGTGCAGCTGAATGATATCAATTCCTGTAAAGTGTTGGATTCTTTCGATTTCTTCCAAGCTCTCATTCACAAATACACCGACATTTAACGCTTTTCCATTCAGTTTTTCAATAATTTCTTTTGCTTTTTCTGGACTAATCTTCCGCTTACTATCCGCAAAAATAAATCCAAGGAAATCGGCTCCTGCGTTTTCTGCTGTCTGAGCTGCTTCAAGAGACGTTAATCCGCATATTTTAACCTTCATACACTTCTCCTTCCTATTAAAGCTGAAATGCAGCAAGACTTTGTGCTACATCCGTCGATTTCATCAATGCTTCACCGACTAATATTCCTTTTGCTCCAGCTTTTTTTACTCTTAACACATCTGCAGGTGTTTTAATTCCACTTTCACTGATGAACAGTTGATCAGCTTTCTTTAAAATGGCACCAAGTCTGTCAGTTACCTCAAGATCAATTTCAAAGGTTTTTAAATTCCGGTTATTGACTCCAATTAATTCTGGGTGAAGAAGCATCGCTTGATTTAACTCTAGTTCATTATGAACCTCAACCAACACCTCTAAGTTCTGCAGCTTCGCATAATGATACAAATTTTCAAGTTTTTCTTGAGACAGGGCTGCCACAATCAACAAGATAACCTGAGCACCTGCCTTCTTCGCAATGTCAATCTGAATTTCATCAATAATAAAGTCTTTACAAAGCAAGGGCAGCTTTACGGAACGGCGGACCAAGGCCAGATCCTCAGTAGACCCTTTAAAATACGCAGTATCAGTCAGCACTGAAATGGCAGCAGCTCCTGCTTCTTCATACTCAGTTGATTGCTGTGCTGGATCTACTTCGAGTTTAAGTACACCCTTTGATGGAGAAGCTCGCTTAATTTCGGCAATCACCTGCATTTTTGATGATGATGACAGGACTTCAACCAAGGACGAAACCTTTCGGGCAGGCTCTTGAATATGGTTAGGATATCGTTTGAGCTCTTTTACTTCTTCTTGTTTTGCATCCAGAATTTTAGTTAAGAAATCTACCATATTACATAACCACCTTCTTTTTTTGACAATAACTAATTAACGTTTCTAGTTTAGCAAGGGCACTGCCGCTATCTAGGCTTTCCCGGGCGATGTTAATGCCTTCTAAAATGGTCGCAGCCTTTCCATTTGCGAAAACTCCTAGTCCAGCGTTGAGTATAACTGTATCTCGATAGGCGCCTTTTTCATTCTTCAAAACGCTCATCATGATAGCTGCATTTTCATGGGCACTGCCGCCTCGAATCTTATCATTGGGATAAAGCGGTAAATTCACTTCCTCTGGGTGCAGGGTGAACGAAGTGACATCTCCTTCATTGAGAAGAACCATTTTGTTGTCTCCTTGAAGACTTGCTTCGTCCATATTGCCAGCCCCGGTTACGGCTACTGCCCGCTTACGGCCGAGCTTTTTAAGTACATTCGCAAACAATTCCAACATATCACTGCGATACACGCCGATTAGTTGTGAGTGTAGATTCACTGGATTGGTTAATGGTCCAATCAAATTAAAGACGGTCGGGATTTTTAATTCCTTTCTTATCCTTGTAATTCTCCCTAAATTAGGCTGGATTGACGGTGCAAACAGAAAGCTTATGCCAATCTCTTCTAATGATTCTTCTATTTGCGCAGGTTCCAGATAGATATTAATTCCCAGCTCTTCCAAGACATCCGCACTACCGGTTTTACTTGAAACACTGCGGCTTCCATGTTTAGCAACTGTTATTCCCGCACCAGCCAGAACGAATGCCGCAGTTGAGCTGATATTAAAGCTTTGTGAGCCGTCTCCTCCAGTACCGCAATTGTCCATAATATTTCTAGCTTGCGTTTGAATTGGCAGAGCCTGTTGCCGCAATACATCCACAAGACCAGCTATTTCAGTTGCTGTTTCACCTTTTGATTTAAGTGCCATTAGGAATGCTGCTATCTCCGTTTCAGTCGTATGCTCTGCAAAGATAGCTGCTGCTGCTTCATTTATTTCAATAGTAGATAAAGGCTGATGCAGTGATAGTTTTTCAAGAAACTGTTTCATGACATTTTTCCTCCCTTATTCTCTTGATAAACTGATGCAGCAACAACTTTCCTGTCTTAGTTCCAATCGATTCCGGATGAAATTGAACGCCATATAAAGCGTATGTCTGATGCTCGATCGCCATAATTTCTTCATCATCAGCAGCGTAAGCTATAATATCAAACTCTTTAGGGAGACTTTCTTTCTCCACAACGAGTGAATGGTAGCGCATTGCTTCAAAATTCGCTTCTAATCCAGTAAATAGTCCAGTTCCTGTATGAACCATAACGGAGGTCTTGCCATGAACAATTCGTTTGGCTCCGATTACCTTACCACCGAAAGCAGCCGCAATAGCTTGATGCCCTAAACAAATACCAAGAATCGGTATCGATGCACAATAGGTGCGAATTACGTCTACACAGATCCCAGCGTTTTCAGGACGTCCTGGACCAGGTGATATGACAATCGCTTCAGGATTCAGCTTTTTTATATCGTCAATGGTCACCTCATCATTCCGTAAAATCAGAATATCGCTCTCTACCTCTCCTATATACTGGTATAAGTTAAAAGTAAACGAATCATAATTATCGATTAATAGGATCATGCGTTTGCACCTCCAGCAAAGCTTTTGCTTTGTTTTTCGTTTCTTCATATTCCGTTTCAGGAACAGAGTCATAGACAATCCCTGCACCCGCCTGTACGAAAGCAAGATCATCCTTAATGACCATTGTCCGTATAGCCAGCGCCATATCAAGATCCCCGCCATAACCAATATAGCCGACGGAACCAGCGTAAACACCACGTTTACACTCTTCTAACTCATTGATTAATTCCATCGCTCTTATCTTTGGTGCACCTGAGACAGTTCCGGCCGGGAGACAGGATGCCAACGCATCTAAACCTGTTAACTCTGCCTTTAAGGTGCCTCTCACCTTCGACGTTAAATGCATGACATGACGGTAGCGTTCAATATTCATAGTAGAGCTTAGAGCAACTGAACCAATTTCGCAAACACGACCAAGATCGTTCCGGCCTAGGTCAACCAGCATCCGATGTTCTGCTAATTCCTTCTCATCATGAAGAAGGTTCTCCGCATAACTCTTATCTTCCTCATCCGTTTCTCCTCTTGGTCTCGTACCAGCAATTGGATTCACCGTTACGGATTTCCCTCTAACACTTATTAAACTTTCTGGTGAAGATCCAAGGATAGTATAATCACTAAAATCTATATAAAACATATATGGCGAAGGATTTGAAAGTCTCAGGCGGCGATACACCCCCAATGGATGACCAGTAAAGGATGATTGATAACGCTGAGACAAAACAACTTGAAAGATATCACCGTTAATAATCGCTTGTTTCGCTTCCTCTACTATTTTTATAAAGTGATCTTTTGTCATATTAGAAGTAAAAGATAGTTGTTCCACACTCTTTTCCTCTGCAGTATGTGGTTTATTAAGCAATTCTTTCATCTCTCTCAACCTGACTTCTGGCTGCTCATCTGATGTAACGAGATGAATTTTTTGCTGCTGGTGATCAAAAATGAAAATATCTTTAAAAAACAAGAAGTGTGCATCCGGCATCCCTAGAGTATCTTTCGGCACAGCCCCAATCCATTCATAATGTCGAATCATATCGTAGCCCATGTAGCCAACTGCCCCTCCTATAAAGGGGATCTCCGTATCTGCTTCGAACTCGAACATAAACTCTTGTTTTAAATAATCGACTAACCTTATATCTTGCTCTCGGGATTGTACACCTTCTCTAATTTCAATGCACGCTTCCCTTGAAATAGCTTCTTTATAAGGACTCATCCCCATGTAGGAATATCTTCCTTCGTCATGGTGGGACGTTGAGCTTTCAAGTAAAAACTTTTTGGGTCCATTCATTTTTTGGAAAATTGAAATCGGTGTATGAATATCACCTTCTACCGTTTCCATCTGAAAACTAATTTTCTTCTGTCCCATCCTTCTCGTTTCCCCCTTTTTTCGCATAAAAAAAGTACTTTGCAAACAGGAAGTTTGCAGGGGACGGAAAAATTAACGCGGTGGCACCTCCGATTG
>NZ_JAZVJO010000504.1:0-4012 GCF_059453735.1 Peribacillus sp.
TTAGTCCATGAGAAACAAGCAGGCAGAAGCAATTATGCGTACATCGAAAATACAAAATCATATATAGAAAATCATTTAAATAAGAAATTTACTTTAGAAGAATTAGCTGGGGATATTGGGCTCAATCCAACTTATCTTTCTAGACGTTTTTCCCTAGAAGTCGGTATGGGAATTCAAGAATACACAAGAAAAAAAAGAATCGAAGCTGCCAAAAACATGCTTCGATTCTCAGATGTTCCAATACGACGTATTGCATCATATCTTTGCTTTCCATCCCAAAGCTACTTTGGTGATATATTCAAGAAATACACTGGCATGACGCCACAAGCCTATCGCAATTGGCAGTATGCAGGAAACAATCCTTATAGTACCCCAAGGGAATTGTAAATAATTGAAAATTACATATTATTTAGTCTGGCTGCTGCCCATCATGAGCAAGCCATGCGCACTCAGTTATCTGCATATCTGTAAATACTGCCTTAAAGCTGGAATCCTCAGGGCTGCATGCATAGATACCAAATGAAATCTTGCCAGCACCTTCCCACATATGACAAACTCGCATCTGCGAAAAGGATACGCCGTCTATAGAACACTCAAAGTCTATGAAAGTATGTTAGAAATGCTGTCCTACATCTACATGTAAAACAGCATCCTAACACTAACATAGAGGTACTTACTACCCTATTTTTCAAAATCCGGTTTCCAACCAGCAAACTGAATAAGCTGTTCATCTGTTCTATGATAATATCTCTCATTCTTATCAAGCTTGGCGATTTCTGCCATTTCTTCATCTGTAAGCTTAAAATCGAGAATGTCCAAGTTATCCTTGATGTGATCCACATTTTTACTTCCTGGAATTACAACAAATCCCATCTGTGTATGCCAGCGAAGTATAATCTGAGCAGATGACTTGCCATATTTCTTACCAAGCTCAGCAAATACAGGTTCGTTGATAAGAGACTTGTCACCATGTCCAAGTGGATACCAGCTCATAAGCTTAATGTCGTATTTGTCCAAAGTCTTACGAAGCTCTGTCTGCGTAAAATATGGATGTGCTTCTACCTGAATAAACTGAGGAACAATTTCCCATTTAGTCTGTAGTTCTTCAATATACTTTCCTTCGAAATTTGAGATTCCAATAGCCTTAGCTTTGCCTTCTTTATATGCCTTTTCAAGCTGTCTATAACCTGCAAGCCAATTTCCTGCAGGCTGATGGATATAAAGTAAATCCACATAGTCAACGCCAAGACGCTCCAATGTTTCATCTACAGCATTTTCATTTTCATATTCCGATGGCCAAAGCTTTGTTGAAAGAAAGACCTCTTCTCTCTTTACTCCACTTTCTTTTATTCCACGTCCTACCGCACGCTCATTTACATACGCATTTGCGGTATCTACCAGTCTGTATCCCATCTTAAGTGCTTCTCGCACACTATTTTCTGCATCTGCAGGCGATAACATAAATGTTCCAATTCCCACTACTGGGCATTCCAATTTATTATTTAATACGATGTTTTCCATTTGTAAAATCCTCCATTTCTATTCCTTTACATCAACCCGTTAGCAGAAAACCACTTCTCTACAGCTGTTTTCGCATTTGCAGCCTGGCTTCCAGTAATTGCAAGACCTGGTCTTACATCTGAACCCTTAGCATATTTTTTTACATCGCGTTCACTTGAGCCCATTCCACTTCCTTCATTGGTACAAAGTGGAAGTACGGTCTTTCCTGTAAAATCATATCTTGCCAAAAATGTTGCTACCGCCATTGGGAATGTTCCCCAATAATTTGGATAAGCAAGCACAATGGTGTCGTACTCATCAATACTATCTAAATACTTTGTAAGCTCTGGACGAGCATTTTCTCTTAAATCTTTCTTCGCTTCATCAATGCATGTCATATACACAGGCGAATAAGGATTTGCCATTTCAATCTTAAAAGTATCAGCGTCGATTAATTCCTTCATCTGGTTAACAACAATTTCTGTATTACCAACCTTTACATATCTCATTGCTCCGCCAAAATAATTTTCATCCGCTCTTGAAAAGAAAGCGATTAATGTCTTTGCCATTTGAATTTCCTCCATCTAAATTTTCTATAGCTAACTGCTTATATCAATTGGTTCTGTCTTTGTTGTTTACATTATCTCACGTCAGTTATATAATATCCAATAGAAACATTAGATTATTGATTTAATTTTTAAATATCAGAGGTGTGCTATGACAACAAAGCAGATAGATTATTGTATAGAACTGGCTCGTACGGAGAGCTTTTCCAGAGGTGCCGAGAACATGTTTGTGAGTCAGCCTACATTTTCATATCAGATAAAACTGCTTGAAGAAGAAGTTGGTTTTGAAATTTTTGTTAGAAATGGAAAAGGGGCTACTCTTACTCCTGCAGGAGAACAGTTTGTAACCTACCTTTCAAATATGCGTAAAGAGCTCAAAAGAGCCATTGAACAGGCTCAAAACTTCAGTTCGAAATATCAGGACAATATCACTATCAGTCTTATGGTTAGACAGGCTCTTTACTTTCTCCCTGAAGCCATAAAGGACTTCGAAAATAATGAACCTGGAGTGCAAATAACCCCTCTATTCCAATATGAAAACGGCATAGATAGCTTTTTGAAAAATGAATCCGACATTGTATTTGCCTTGGAAGAACAGACAAAACAGCTTGCAGGCACTATCGTCCACAAGCTGTTTGAAAGTCATATTTATTTAATTTGTGATAAGAATGATCCTCTTGCATCTAAAAATCTTATTACTGATGAAGACATTTATGGTCGCATTCTTATGGTAGGTGGAGGCTCACCGGCACTTCTCCGCTCAGTTCAGCAAAAGCTTATTTCATCAGGAAAAATTGAATATTTTAATAGTCCAGATCATGACACCACACTTACTAACGTTGCTTCCGGTAAAGGAATCTGCCTTGCTCCCGGTTTTCTTAATGACCACAGCGGACAGTTTGCATGGATTCCTTATGACTGCGACGATACCTTTTCATGCGTTCTCTGCACTCATAAATCAGACGGGCGTCAGAGCCTTGACGCTTTTATTAAAGTGTTACAGAAGTTATATAACGAAGCAATTGCCTTTCCATTATAAATTCTGCAAATCCAAATGCATATAGCCTAAGCGGCTATAATATCCTTTAATATATCATAATAATGCAATACTCTATCAGGTATATTCTGATCAATTTTTTCTAGCTTATTACCACATATCATATCATCAATTGATACGTTTAATAAATCGCTCAGAGCATATAAATTGTCAATAGAAGGAAGGCAGCTTCCGTTAAGCCAGTGATATATACTCTGTACGCATGCAAGGCCTAAATATTCTTGAATATCATTGACTGAATATCCATTTGCTTCCATGAGCATTCGGATTTTTTCACCAGTTTTAATTTTATCTATGATGGGATACATTTAAGTGCCTCCTTTCAAATATAGCCTACAATACAGCCATGAGGATTACTAAAGACCAACCAGCTTAACATCTAAAACCTGTGTCATGGATTTCAGCACATCTCTATGCCTAAATAAAAGTTATCAATTATCAGTTAGTAATTTATATGAAAAAGGTTAACAATTCAAGATTAATCAAATACAAATAATAGAAAACAGTTAAATATGCATGGTCAATTATGACCATCTCCTGTTATGGGATCCGGAAGTAGGATTCGAACCTACAACATAAGGTATTTACTACCTTTGCGCTACCATTGCGCCATTCTGGAAGTCCTTACTCTTTAATTTGCTATAAAGAATAACTTGATTGTAACTTAACCCTGTTACAGGGAAGCTGGGTTTATAGTTTACGTATTGCAGGCAAAAGCATTATATTTCTATAAAAGTTGTCGCGTTAGAAACCTTTATCTGAGTATCAAGTTCAGATAGAATTGTATCTCTTTTCTCCTTGAGTAAAGAAATCTTTTCCTTAATATTTAAAGGATCAACAAGCTCAGTTGTATTTTCCTTAACATATGTATCTACAACCTCAAGAGGCT
>NZ_JAZVJO010000505.1:0-6512 GCF_059453735.1 Peribacillus sp.
AAGCCCTCTTGGCATTCGGGCTTTTTTTTCAAAAAAATTAACCAGTGGATTCATGAAAAAGGCGATAAATATAGCGATGATAAAGGGATATGTGTAGGTTGAGAGATAAAACAATGCGACCCCGCCTAATACGACAATTCCGATGGCAACGAAAAAACGGACGAACCGATAAATGTAAATGGGATTCATGCTTTTCCCCCCTTTTAATCGCTCAATAACTATATTGTTTATTGTAACTAGGCTTCAAGATAAAAGAAAGGTCAATTATCTGACTATTTTTTCAAAACAACTAAGTAGGGGCAGTTTTTTTACGAATACTTGTCCCTTTTGCTATGTTAAAATAACAAGAGTTCGGTTTATGGAGGAATGTTAGATGTATGGTCCTTATGTATTTTTACTTATGCTTCTCATAATTGGCCTCATTGCTAAAAACTCATCATTGATGGCTGCAGCAGGAATTTTATTATTAATTAAGCTGACAGGGCTTGATACGAAAGTATTTCCCTTCCTCTCATCAAAGGGAATTAATCTTGGTGTGACCGTGATCACCATTGCCGTGCTAGTCCCGATTGCGAGTGGTGCAATCGGGTACAAACAGCTGGCAGAAGCCATAAAGTCACCCTATGCATGGATAGCGTTACTATCAGGAATTGCAGTAGCGCTGATTGCAAAGAATGGACTCACCTTGCTTGCCGATGATCCTCATATCACCGTGGCACTTGTCTTTGGTACCATTTTGGCTGTTGCCCTATTTAAAGGAGTAGCCGTTGGACCCTTAATTGGTGCAGGGATTGCTTACTTATTTATGCAGCTTTTTAATCTAATTAAATAGCAATAACAGAACAGGAAACCTGAGTCAGGTTTCCTTATACGAAATTATTTGAATAATTATCCAATCAGTTATTTATGAGTTTTTCTAATAAAATAATAATATTTTCGATTTTTAAGTGCTTTCCATTTCCAAAAAACTGATAATTGTTTATAATAGGTCTTGTAACTATCGCTGACTTTTCTACAAAGATATGGAATAGTATCTATTTTTAGGATTGGTTTGCCGTTACCTGAGCAAGCGCTCGATAGGAAGTTTCAAGGAGTAGTTTTTAGGGTAAAAAATGATGGTGCCAATTGATGCACTCTCGTTTTTTCAGGGGGACTACAACCCTAGGAATTACATATTGTATGATACTTATTTAAATTTCTTTGGAAGCGCTATATTATACTGAGCATTGGTCAAAGGGGAATTTTTTTTTAGAAAAGGAGAGATTTTGTATGACAGCAACAAAGGGTCTAGAAGGTATCGTGGCAACGACTTCAGCGATTAGTTCAATAATCGATGATACGTTAACATACGCTGGGTATGACATTGACGATTTAGCGGATAATGCCACATTTGAGGAAGTTATTTATCTGCTTTGGCACGGTAATCTCCCTACACAAAGTCAGCTGGAAGAACTGACAAAACAGCTGGCAGAAAATGCGGCCATCCCTGATGAGGTTTTAAACCACTTTAAAACGTATCCTATTGATAAAGTTCATCCCATGGCCGCTCTTCGGACAGCGGTTTCATTATTAGCACTTTATGATGATGAATCAGATGTTATGAATGACGAAGCGAACTACCGTAAAGCCATCCGAATTCAAGCGCAAATGCCAACTCTTGTTACAGCATTTGCTCGTGTACGTAAAGGTCAAGAGCCAGTTGCACCGCGTACTGATTTAAGTTTTGCCGCAAACTTCTTATATATGCTGACTGGCAACGAACCAGAAGCGATTGAAGTAGAAGCATTTAACAAAGCCCTAGTTTTGCATGCAGATCATGAACTAAATGCCTCAACCTTTACAGCTCGGGTGTGTGTAGCTACTTTAGCAGACATCTATTCTGGTGTGACATCTGCTATTGGTGCATTAAAAGGACCATTACATGGCGGAGCAAATGAACAAGTTATGAAAATGCTTACAGAAATCGGTTCTGTCGATAAAGTAGAATCGTATATTAATGAAAAACTAGAAAACAAAGAAAAAATCATGGGCTTTGGCCACCGTGTATACCGTAAAGGAGATCCGCGTGCAAAACATCTTCGTGATATGTCTAAGAAACTGACAGAATTAACTGGTCAGCCTGAATACTACGAAATGTCTGTAAAGATTCAAGATTTGGTAACAGGACAAAAAAATCTGCCGCCAAATGTGGATTTCTATTCGGCATCCGTGTACCATAGTTTAGGTATCGATCATGATTTATTCACTCCTATTTTTGCTGTCAGCCGTACGTCAAGTTGGATTGCTCATATTCTTGAGCAATATGCTAACAATCGACTGATCCGCCCGCGTGCAGAGTATACTGGACCAGGTATGCAAAAATATGTATCTATTGAAAAAAGATAAATAATGTTTAACTAGTTTTGAAATTTGTAGTAAATTTAGTATTGTGAGTAAACAAGGTTAGTAACTCTTCGATGAAGAGTAAGCTAACCTTTGATATTGAATCGGGGGTATAAACATGACACAAGGTGAAAAAATTGCAGTAGTTGACGGTACTTTACAGGTACCAAACAATCCAATCGTTCCTTATATCGAGGGAGACGGAATTGGACCTGATATTTGGGCAGCGGCTTCTCGTGTTTTAGACGCAGCTGTAGAAAAAGCATATAAAGGTGAAAAGAAAATCGAATGGAAAGAAGTCTATGCTGGACAAAAAGCTTTCGATAAAACAGGAGAATGGCTTCCTGCTGAAACACTTGACGTAATTCGCGAATACCTAATTGCGATTAAAGGACCACTAACTACACCAATCGGCGGAGGAATTCGTTCCCTAAACGTGGCATTACGTCAAGAACTTGATTTGTACGTTTGTCTTCGTCCTGTTCGTTACTTTGAAGGTGTACCATCACCGGTTAAACGCCCAGAAGATACTGACATGGTTATTTTCCGTGAAAATACAGAAGATATTTACGCTGGAATTGAATATGCAAAAGGTTCAGACGAAGTGAAGAAACTAATCGATTTCTTGAAAACCGAATTTGCTGTTAAAAATATTCGTTTCCCTGAAACTTCAGGTATTGGGATTAAACCTATCTCTGAAGAAGGTACAAAACGTTTAGTACGTGCTGCTATTAATTACGCAATTAAAGAAAACCGTTCTTCTTTAACACTTGTGCATAAAGGAAATATCATGAAATTCACTGAAGGCGCATTTAAAAACTGGGGATATGAAGTGGCTGAACAAGAATTCGGCGATAAAGTATTCACATGGAATCAATACGATAAAATCAAAGAAGCTGAAGGAACAGATGCTGCTAATAAAGCACAAGCTGCTGCTGAAGCTGAAGGAAAAATTATCGTTAAAGATTCAATTGCTGATATCTTCTTGCAGCAAATCTTAACGCGTCCAAAAGAGTGTGATGTAGTAGCCACAATGAACTTGAATGGTGATTATATTTCTGATGCTCTTGCTGCTCAAGTTGGCGGAATTGGTATTGCTCCTGGAGCAAACATCAACTACGTGACTGGACATGCTATCTTTGAAGCAACACATGGTACAGCACCAAAATATGCTGGATTAGATAAAGTTAATCCTTCATCTGTATTACTTTCTGGCGTATTAATGCTTGAACATTTAGGCTGGTCTGAAGCTGCTGCATCGATTACAGCTTCTGTTGAAAAAACGATTGAGTCTAAAGTGGTAACATATGACTTTGCTCGTCTAATGGAAGGCGCTACTGAAGTTAAATGTTCAGAGTTTGCCGATGAATTAATTAAAAACCTATAAGTTTATAATCAGCTTCGTGAAGGGATTGGTACTCACTCCCTTTACGAAGCTTTTATTAAATAGACAACATACTACTTAACACGGGAGGTTGATAAATCATGTCTCGTAAAAAAATCACAGTGGTTGGTGCTGGTTTTACTGGAGCTACTACTGCTTTCTTATTAGCGCAAAAAGAACTTGGTGATGTAGTAATAGTCGATATTCCTCAAACAGAAAACCCTACAAAAGGAAAAGCACTAGATATGGCTGAAGCAGGTCCTGTACAAGGATTTGATGCAAATATTAGTGGTACGTCCGACTACGCTGAAACAGCAAAATCCGATTTAGTTATTATCACTGCAGGTATTGCACGCAAACCTGGAATGAGTCGTGACGATTTGGTGCAAATTAACCAAAAAGTGATGAAATCAGTGACGCAGGAAATTGTGAAGTATTCCCCTAACACAACCATTATCGTACTGACTAACCCTGTTGATGCAATGACATACACGGTATTCAAAGAATCAGGATTCCCTAAACACCGTGTCATCGGTCAATCAGGGGTGCTGGATTCAGCACGTTTCCGTACATTTGTTGCCAAAGAATTAAATCTTTCTGTTAAAGATATCACTGGTTTTGTACTTGGCGGACACGGAGATGATATGGTTCCGCTTGTTCGGTATTCATACGCTGGAGGTATCCCGTTAGAAACATTAATTCCGCAAGACCGTTTAGAAGCAATCGTCGCTCGTACACGAACAGGCGGAGGAGAAATTGTGAATTTGCTTGGGAATGGCAGCGCGTATTATGCACCCGCAGCTGCTATTGTCGAAATGGCCGAAGCAATTCTTAAGGATCAACGTCGTGTCCTTCCAACCATCGCTTACCTAGAGGGCGAATACGGATTTGAAGGAATATATTTAGGTGTACCAACAATTATAGGAGCTAATGGGATTGAACAGATTATCGAATTAGAATTGACTGAAGAAGAAAAAGCAGCTCTTTCTAAATCTGTGGACTCTGTACGTCAAGTAATGGACGTTTTAAATTAATGTGAAAGTGTTTGACAAAAGCTATCTAAAGAATAGAAGCAAGGGGGTGGCGTTCACCTTCAGTATGCCTACTCTTTGGTGGTTTTTTAGTATAAATCAGGAGGACTACTCATGCTTTTAAAGAAGAAATGAACAAGAAGAGTCCGTTTTAATGGGGAAATTACTCATCATTCCACCTTCTTTTGAACAGCAGACTACGCATCTATTTACCGATCCGTTTTGAGAACCTCGCATACATGTGCGAGGTTTATTTGTCACTCGAACTATGCGTTTTCTCTCGCATTCATTTATAATGGGGATGGATGAACAGACTCTAATGAGTTAGGGGTAATACATATTCAGGAGGAAATCATGGTTAAAAAAATTCTCGTAGTGGATGATGAACAATCAATTGTAACTTTGCTTCAATATAACTTGGAGCAAGCAGGCTTTTCTGTAGTGACAGCATCTGATGGCGAAGAAGGGTTGAGGCTCGCAAGTCTTGAAACACCGGACTTACTGGTATTAGATTTAATGCTGCCTAAACTTGATGGGATTGAAGTGTGCAAGCGGCTTCGTCAGCAAAAAGTCATGGTGCCCATTCTCATGCTGACAGCAAAGGATGATGAATTCGATAAAGTGCTGGGTCTAGAGTTAGGTGCAGATGATTATATGACAAAACCTTTCAGTCCACGTGAAGTAGTCGCTCGAGTTAAAGCAATTTTACGAAGAATGGAAATTCAGGCTCCTGTTAAAGAAGACAAAGAAACAGATGAGGAACTAATCAAGCTAAGCGGACTTGAAATTTTCCCCGAGCGTTATGAAGCGTATTTTGAATCGTCTTTGCTGGAGCTGACGCCAAAAGAATTCGAATTGCTGCTGTATCTGGCCAGATACAAGGGGAAGGTACTGACTCGTGATCAACTGCTTAGTGCTGTTTGGAATTATGACTTTGCAGGGGATACACGTATTGTAGATGTTCATATCAGTCATTTACGTGAAAAAATTGAACATGATACACGAAAACCTCTCTACATAAAAACCATTAGGGGATTGGGTTATAAACTTGAGGAACCGAAGGCGGAATGACAAAGTTTAGAACGAAGCTTCTCCTGGCATTGATTCTATTAATCATGGTCGTTTTTCTGGCCGTGGGCTTATTGTTAGGATTGTTGTTTAAGGCCTATTATGCGAATGCGTTTAACGAACGTATTGAAAATGAAACCTTATTTATCACTAATTATATTGAGGAAATTGGCGGGATTACGCCTTTTTTAAATAATGAGAACATAGAACTTTTTAATTCGATGGAAGACCATAACTGCACAATTATCTCAAGCGATGGTCAGATTCTCTTTGATTCCAATGCGAATCGTTTCGACAATGTCGGCGCGCATAAAGTCCTTTTGAAGAATATAGTCGAAGAAAAAAACGGTACAAAACGGTACGGCTATAAGAAAATTGCCGGTGAAAATGAACTCCGTTATTACTGGGGAAAGATAGAAATCGGCGGTAAATTAGAAGGATTCGTCATTTTCAGTAATGAAGAAGAAGGCATTAAACAAGCGAATAAGCAAGCGTGGATCATACTTGCTGTAAGCCTCGGGGCTTCTTTACTGATTATTATTATGCTGGGAAGTCGTATTGCTACCCGTTATACTCGTCCAATTGAGATAGCTACTAAAACGGCCATCGAGCTGGCGAAGGGGAATTACCGGGCAAGGGCTTCCTCG